>JBMNTW010000027.1:0-13252 GCA_050945935.1 Christensenellales bacterium | reverse complement strand
GTCTGTTCTTGACCACTTCTAAAGGCTTATCATCACCGGCGATACGAATAGATTTCCTCTTGGATGAACAGGTCTCTGCCAGGAGATCCAAAATACCCTCCAAGGTTTCTCTTTCTGTCGGATAGTTCTGAATCAGAATCGGAATCTCCAGTTCTGTCCTGAAATAGTTCTCATATCGCTCATAATCATCGATTCCCTTCGCTTCGTTTCCCGGAAGGAAAGAAAGATCAGTATGATTCTTATAAGTTTTATTTGAATCAGTATTATTTGAGTTTGATTCCGAGACTTCCGTGGGTTTTGTTTTCGGATTTCCAGAAGTTTTATTTTCAAACTTCAAGAAGTGTCTTTCCCCAGAGTTATCCACAGTCCGGAAGAAGCTCCTCACATAGATCAGGTTAGGTTTTCCAAGGCCCTGACGCTTCCGCTCAATCAGTCCGACCTTGTTTTCCAGCTCATCCAGAAGCTGAACCGCCTTGTTTTTGCCGCAATTCATTTCCTCCATGATCTCAGCGATCGGATAGATGATATAAATGCGTCCCTGTTTATCCTTCCAGCCGTTTCGGAGAGAGATTCCGACCCGATCCAGAAGAAGGCTGTACAGCAGCTTCGCTTCCGGAGTAATCCTCTGGTAGGTCTCATGCTGCAGTAAGATCTTTGGCACTCTGACAAAGGAGTACTGTTCAGCCTCCAGGTCATAAAGGTAATCAAGCACTCATCTCACCACCTCCCGCCCGGAAAACTTGTCAGTGGAAAGAGGCTTCTGCCTGAAGAATTCCTTATCCGGCTTGCCGTAGGGACACGTAGCAAACAGGCACTTCCTGTACTTGAAATCCGGATGATAATAGCAGCACTGCCTGCACTTCGGAGCCGTCTTATTACGGTCTACGGACACTTCATGCCTCATCAGCTTTCTGTAGAAGTTCAGATCATTATTCGCCTCACGCATTGACCGGCACCTCCATCTTTGTTCCGAGCACTTCGTTCATGCACTTCTTCATACAGAAACTGACACATGGAGCGTAGCAGCAGCCATTGCATGGCGAATTCTTTTTCGGAGACTCCGCCAGGTAATAGCAGTTCTCTTTCTTGAGAGAGCATCCTGCTTTCCTGTTCTTCCAGAAGAAACAGCCTCTGCAGCTTCTGGGACGGTCGGCGTAGTAACGCACACCGTCGATCACGATCGTTTCTTTTGCCATCGAATAATCCTCCTTTTTATGATGGTTCTGCAGAGTCTGCAGAAATGAAAAAAGCCCGGTTACCGTTTCGTACAGCAACCGGGCTATGTAATGGAGGCTTTTCTTCTGGGAAGACAAAGACGCCCGGCAGAAAGAACTCTCTGCTGAGCGTCTCTATAAGATAGGATTAAAACTATCAGATTCGGTCAGATTTCATCAGGCGATCTGTGGCGCAGTAGTTTGAATCCGAATTCTCACCGCGGATTCACATAAAGGAAAACGGGAATAAACGGACTTGTTCCGCTCTATCATTTTCCTTTTTTTAACCCAAAAATTAACTACTAAGGGGTCTGAAAAGAGCATTTAACCCAAAATTAACTAAAATTCTTTGATCAGAATGAGTCAGATTTCGCTAAAACAAATCAAAAAGATTCGGGCATGGAAAAAGCCCGGAAACGTTGAATTTCCGGGCTTTTTGCGTCGTTTCGAAGTCTCGATTAACGCTTCGAGAACTGAGGCGCTCTGCGGGCTGCTTTCAACCCGTACTTCTTGCGTTCCTTCATCCTGGGGTCGCGGGTCAGGAAGCCCGCCTTCTTGAGGATGGGGCGAAGTTCCGGGTCCGCTTTGCACAGAGCGCGGGAGATGCCGTGACGGATTGCGCCGGCCTGACCGGTGCTGCCGCCGCCATGGACGCTGACGATAACGTCATACTTGCCGAGCGTATCGGTGATGACAAGGGGATCCCTTGCGATCATCTTAAGGGTGCCGAGACCGAAATAGTCTTCGATGTCCCTCTTGTTAACAGTGAAAGAACCGGCGCCGGGCATGATCCTGACGCGGGCGATTGACTTCTTCCTGCGGCCGGTGCCGAGGTACTGAGCAGTTGCCATTATGGTATGCCCTCCTTCCGATTAGTACTTGAGCGTGAGCACTTCGGGCTTCTGCGCGGCGTGATTGTGTTCAGGTCCGGCATAAACGCGAAGCTTCTTGAGCATCTTGCGGCCGAGCGGCCCCTTGGGGAGCATACGGCGGACTGCTTCGTAAATCACGAACTCCGGCTTCTTCTGGATCAGGGTGCGATAGGACACGCCCTTGATGCCGCCGACATAACCGGTGTGATGATAGTGCATCTTATCGTCCAGCTTGTTGCCGGTCAGGACGATCTTTTCGGCGTTGACGATGATCACATGGTCGCCGGTGTCCACATGAGGCGTATAGATAGGCTTGTGCTTGCCCCGAAGAATCGCCGCAACCTGGCTGGCCAGACGGCCGAGAACCGCGCCGTCAGCATCCACAACGTACCAGTTGCGTTCGAGGGCTTCGCCTTTTGCCATATAGGTTTTCATAGGCTTGTTTCCTCCTGAGATAATGGGGATAGATTATGAAATCTATATTGAACTGCGCGAAGTCCCATCATCCGGGGCTAGGGGACAAACAGACTCGCACCAAGATATTTTATCCAAACATCGCTTAGAAGTCAAGGGACAAATCGGCGGTTCGCCCTTCATTTTGCCCATTTTGCATGTATTTCAGCACGTATGGCAAGCAGGCGTTTACACAAGGCCGTCAAATCCGGTCTGCCGCAGCGCTTCGTAAAGGACGATGGCCACCGCGTTGGAAAGGTTCAAAGAGCGTTTTTTTGGAAGCATAGGGATTCTGATGTGATTGTCTTTCCACTTTTTTAAGAACGCATCTCCCAACCCGGCGGTCTCCTTGCCGAAGACCAGATAGTCTCCGTCCCGGAACGACACATCCGAATAGCTGTCCTTTGCCCTTGTGGTGGCAAAAAAGAAGCGGGCACCCTTTGCCGCGCTGTTGAATACATCCTCGAAGCTGTCATGCAGCGTAAGGTCCAGCGTGTCCCAGTAGTCCAGCCCGGCTCGTTTCACGTGGGACTCATCGATGGAAAACCCGAGGGGCTTCACCAGATGCAGCGCGCAGCCGGTGACGGAACAGGTTCTTGAAATGTTGCCCGTGTTCTGCGGAATCTCCGGCTCAACCAATACAATATGAAACACTTTTCCTGCGAAGGTCCTTTCCCAAGGATATATTTAGAAGATTTTAATAGTTTATCAATAAATCGTGAATTTGTACAGCAGAAGGAAATCATTGCCTAAAACAAGTTGCATTGGGCGAACCAGGTGGGATATACTTGAGCCGTATGCAATCATTGATTTCATAGATCACTTGTGAGGGATAACATGCCGAACAACAATGCAAACCGATCCAGGAGGAAGAAAAAGACCAACGGCGTCCGCGTCTTCCAGTGGGTAACGGTGATCGTGCTCTTCGCGGCACTGATCTTCGTGCTGAGCCTGCTTTTGAAGAACCCCAACCCCGGCGCCGTGAACAGTCAGGAACCTGAAAGCACACCTGCTCAGCTGGAAGGCGGACGCTTTAAGGAAAACACCACCGTAAACGGCGTCACCATCGGGGGAATGTCTCCCGACGAAGCCCGCGCAGCCCTTTTTGAGAGCGTAAACACCCAGATTGACGGCGCTTCCGTCACTCTGGTTTACGGGTCCTCCGTCTGGGAAGTGGATTCCACAGCGGTGACTTTCACCAGCGACCTTGAGTCCGTACTCACAGAAGCGATGAAGACCGGCGCAGGGGAGTATCACACCTCCGTCAGCGTGGACAGAGCGTCTCTCGCTTCCTTTATTCAGGCCATCACCGCGGAGATTGACCGCGAGCCCGTAGAACCCACATTGAACTACGTCACCGACGATTCCGCCGAAGGATCCCCCTTTGCCGTCACCGAAGGCCAGCCCGGCCTGAAGGTGGATGTGGATGCCACCATTGACGCTGTGATGACGCAGCTTGCTTCAGACAGTTACGGCAAGGTTTCCGTCATCGTCAACGAGACGATGCCCTCCGTGTCCGCTGCGGAGCTCGCCTCCAAAGTCACGTTGATTGGAAGCTTCACCACCGAGTTCCAGACCAAGGAAGCCGGTCGCACCCACAACCTGAACCTCGCCTGCCAGAAGCTCAACGGCATCAGCATCGCCGACGGGGAGACTTTCTCCTTCAACGACGTTGTCGGCCCCAGGGACGAGGCAAACGGCTGGAAGGAAGCCCACGTCATCATCGGCGGCACGCGTTATGAGGACGGCTGGGGCGGCGGCATCTGCCAAGTTTCCACCACGCTGTACAACGCGCTGCTGAAAACCGGCATTGAGTTTTCCAGTTTTTCCAGGGTGAATCACTCCATCCCATCCGGTTATGTGGAACGGGGGCTGGACGCTACCGTCGCCTACGGCTCGAAGGACTTCAAGTTCAAGAACACCTCGGGCAGCACCATTTACATCGTCGCCTACACCAGCGACCTGGACAAGAAAACCGGCAAAATAACATTTGAAGTTTACGGTCAGGCCCTTCCTGAAGGCACGGAAGTCAAGGTATACAGCAAAACCGTCAAAACGCTGGATCCGCCGGAACCGGAGATCATCTACGACCCCACCGAACCCACCACCTATAAGGTGGAACTCCAAAAGGAGCGCAGCGGCTTTGTGGTGGAAGTGTACCGCGAGAAGTTCGTCAACGGCACCAGCCAGGGCGCGGAACTTCTGTATACCGACACGTATAAGCCCGTTCAGGGCATTTACACCGTCGGTTCCGCAGTGCAAAACTCCGGCGGAGACATTGACATTCCCGAAGACCTGCCATAAACGGAATCAAGCTACAATCAAGCAAAAAAGACCCCTGCAAAGGGGTCTTTTTTGATGTTCTGTGGCGGTACGGAGCCGGACGATGGGAAGCTGCAAAACGCTGAGTCAAGGAAAAAGAAAAGCGGGACCGTCAACGGCCCCGCTATTTGCGATGAGAGCTTCAGGAGTTGGCAAGCCTGTAGGAGAGAACAAACAGGCTGTCCGAAAGATGCACGTTTTCGATGCGGGCTCCATCAACCTCAACATCGATGGGGGCAAAGTTCCAAATGGCCTTCACGCCGCCCTGCACAAGCTTTTCCGCAATCTCCTGGGCGCTTTCCTTCTGGGTGCAGATGACGCCGATGTCGATCTGGTTTTCCGCCAGGTAGTCGTTCAGCGTATCCACATGGGATACTTCAACCCCGGAAAGCACCCTGCCAATCATTTCGGGACGAACGTCAAACACCGCCTTGACGCAAAAACCCTCTTTCGTGAAACCGGTATAGCGCGCCAGGGCTTTGCCGATATTGCCCGCGCCGATGATAGCAAGGTTATAAACGCGGTTCAGGCCCAGAATGGAACCGATTTCACGCAACAGCACGCTGACCTGATAGCCGTATCCCTGCTGCCCGAAACCGCCGAAACAGTTGAAGTCCTGCCTGATCTGGGAGGCATTGAAGCCCATTTCAACCGAAAGTTCGCCGGAAGAAATGCGCTCGATCCCCCTGGCCTGCAGTTCCTGAAGGTGGCGGTAGTATTTGGGTAAACGATGGATGACCGCTTCGGAAACTCTTCTGTCTCTCATTTTGAATACGCTCCTGTGTGATTTAGTATGATCAATTCTCTCAATTACTCTCTTCGTTATTGGCGCGGGTGAAGTTCAAAAGTCCTCCTGCCGCAAGTACTTTCCGAAGTCTTTCGGAAAGGTTGAGCCTGACCGGAATGTCCACCCCTTTGGTTTCGTTTCTGACGACGATCACTCCGCCACAAAGCACGCTTTCCACAGCGTTGTCGATGTGCAGAACGTCCCCCTGGGCGATGCGGTCGTAATCCTCTTCGTTGACGAACTCCAGCGGCAAAATGCCGGAGTTGACAAGGTTCGCCGCGTGGATGCGGGCAAAGCTCTTGGCGATGACGCCCTTCACACCCAGATACAGCGGTACCAGCGCCGCGTGTTCACGGCTGGAACCCTGGCCGTAGTTGATTCCGGCAACGAGGAAGCCGCCGCCCTTTTCCTTTGCCCTGGCAGGGAACGCAGGGTCCACCGGCGCCAGGCAGTAGTCCGAAAGGTGCGGTATGTTGCTCCGGTACGGCAGGAGTTTGGCGTTGCTGGGCATGATGTGGTCGGTGGTGATGTTGTCTCCCATCACGAGGAGCGCCTCGCCCGTTACCGTCTCCGTCAGAGGAACGTTTACAGGGAAGGGCTTGATGTTCGGCCCGCGCACAACCTCCACTTCATCCCCTTCCGGGGCGGGAGCAAGAATCATGCTGTCGTCAATCAGGAATTTTTCCGGCATCTTGACTTCGACGGTGCCTTTTAGCGTCGTCGGGTCGGTGAGCACGCCGCGCAAAGCGGTGATAGCCGCCGTTTCGGGGCTGGCGAGGTACACCTTCGCACTGGCGGTGCCGCTTCTGCCGTAGAAGTTGCGGTTAAAGGTGCGGACGGAAACAGCGTCCGACTCCGGCGACTGGCCCATGCCGATGCAGGGGCCGCAGGCGCATTCCAGAATCCTCGCGCCGGCTTTGAGCATGACGGCCAGCGCGCCGTTTTCGGCAAGCATGGTCATAACCTGCCTGGAACCGGGGGAAATCGTGAGGCTGCAACCGGGGGCGACGGTGCCACCTTCCCGCGCAAGGATTTCCGCGACTTTCATCAAGTCCGCGTAGGACGAGTTGGTGCAGCTTCCGATGCAGACCTGCTGCACGGGGATTTCGCCCACTTCGCGGACAGACAAGACATTGTCCGGGCTATGGGGGCAGGCGACGAGGGGCCGAAGTTCGGACAAGTCGATGACGATATGCTCGTCATACTGCGCGCCTTCATCCGCGGCAAGGGGAATGTAGTCCTCCTCCCTGCCCTGGGCCGCCAGGAACTTCCTTGTGATTTCATCGCTGGGGAAAACGGAGGTGGTGGCGCCAAGCTCCGCCCCCATGTTTGTGATGGTCGCCCTTTCGGGAACGGAGAGGGTGGAAAGCGCCTCTCCGGTATATTCGATGACCTTTCCCACGCCGCCCTTCACGGTAAGACGGCGCAGTACTTCCAATATTATGTCCTTCGCGGAGACAAAAGGCGCAAGCCTTCCCACCAGTTCCACATTGACGACCTTCGGCATGGTGAGGTAGTACGCCCCGCCGCCCATGGCCACGGCAACGTCCAGCCCGCCTGCGCCGATGGCAAGCATGCCGATGCCGCCGCCCGTGGGGGTGTGACTGTCCGACCCGAGCAACGTCATCCCCGGTTTGCCGAAGCGCTCCAGATGAACCTGATGGCAGATACCGTTCCCTGCACGGGAGAAGTAAACCCCGTGCTTCGCCGCAACGGTGCGGATGTACTTGTGGTCGTCGGCATTTTCAAAGCCGGACTGAAGGGTATTGTGGTCGATATACGCCACGGAAAGTTTGGTTTTCACGCGGGGAATGCCCATGGCTTCCAGCTGAAGGTACGCCATGGTCCCGGTGGAGTCCTGGGTGAGCGTCTGGTCGATGCGAATGGAGATTTCCGAACCCGGCGTCATATCTCCCGATACCAGATGGGACGAAATCAACTTGCTAGTCAGCGTCTGAGCCATTGTATCCTCCATGGGCAAAGCCCAAAATGTGATCCTCTTCTTTCCAGAGCGTTCCAAGTATTGCGGAAACGTTTCGACAGGCTAACAAAAACGGGGAGGCATACTTTTGCAAAGCCTCCCATTCCCCAGCCCTGGATGTGTGAACTGCCCGCCGGTCATTGTCGAATACTGTCGTGAAAGATGAAACACCCCCATTGCATTTATGCAACGCTCGAGTTGCTTCCATCGTCATACCGGCGAAAATTGTGGCAGATTTGTGGACTCAATATGGCGTCCAAAACGCCTGTCATACAGGCGTCCACGAGTTCAGACTTGAACAGGTGACCTAATCATTTCCGCAACTTTATAATAGTCTTTTTAACAATGATATGCAATGGAAAAATGCAAAAATTTTGACGTTTAACGCCTTGTTCATTTTGCCTCAACCACCACCTTACAGGTAAATATGAACAGTTTTTGAAAGAATTGCAACACTTTGCCCAAATAATTGTCTTTTGGTCAAAAGCCGATATAATATTTGCTAGAAAAGGTTGGAGGTTACCATGCGTATCTTTTTGAGGCGGTTCTTTGCTGTGCTTCTGGCAGCCATTGTCATCGTCTCTCCCGTTTGCTCGTTTGCGGCACCCGCTGAGCCCGCTCAGCAGCCGCCCACCAGAAGCATGACCCGTTCCGAGCGTTCGCTGCGTTCCATTCTTTCCGAAAAGAAGGACAGCATCCGCGGCACACTGTTTACGGAGTTCGTCAACTCAAGGCTCAAGTATGTGACCGTTCGTTCCCTTGCGAAAACCGACGGCAAGTGGATCGGCTATGTCGACATCGTTGAGGAGCTGAACGAAGAAGAGCACGTCGGCTACATTTTAGACACTGCCGTCGTTCAGTACGGGTACACCTGCCTGCCGGAGGATACTCTTTCCGCCACATTGACGATAGGGGACGTTTCCAAAACCATCGAGTACAACGGAGAAACGCTGTTTTCCTTCTCCAACATCGCGCTTGACGATTCCGCCATCGAGGATACGGTTTCCCTGCGCGTTGATTTGAAAAAAGGCCATTATAACATTGAGTTGAGCGAGTACTTCCCCAACGAATCGCTGAAGAAGGACGATGCCCTCGCTGCCATGGCCGCCACGTACGCGGAATACGCCTCTTCGTCCGACACGCTACTGCTCGTGGACCATGCGGTCCTGAAGCTCAAGAGCTACGTCTCCAATTTTGACACGCAGAAGCGCAGCTACATTTGGGAGCTTTACCTCGTTCACGGCGGCAGTCTTCCCGCCCAGACCACACTGATCCGCTATTACCCCTCCACCAAAACGGCGCGGGCGTATGCGCGCACACTGCGGGATTACTTCTAACTTCCGTTCAACCGAAAAAGAAAAAGTCCGGCTCTTGTGAAAAGGCCGGGCTTTTTGATTGCGTGCGGGGTCAGTCCGCGCGGTGATGATGCTCGTCGCGCCTTGCGATCCTTGAGAACAGGGTTATTGCCCAGATGCCAGCAAGCGCAACAATGACATAGATGATCCGACTGACGACAGCAGCGCTGCCGCCGAAAATTGCTGCCACCAGGTCGAACTGAAACAGGCCCACAAGGCCCCAGTTCAGCGCACCGATGATGACCAGGATCAATGCGAGAATGTCCATGTGATTATCTCCTTCCGCAATGGATGAACCTAGTATGTCCATGCGGCCGGAAGATTAATCATCAAAGGCCATGTTTGAACCCCTGTTCTTTTTTTCTTCGTCGATCAGCTCGATTTCAAACCGGTCAAAGGCGACGGGTTCCATAAAATCGTCTTTCAAAAAGACCACCCGGGAAAATTTTTGAAAATCATCTGCGTGTTTTTTCAAAATCACAGGACGGGCAATGTCCATCGACGAACAGATTTCGCCGATTGCTTCGTGCAGCCACTCTTCTGGTGAAAGAGCCGCATTGGGCGTGGCTTCCGTCACCTGGGACGCCGCGATTTTCTGCCTTTTTCTCAAAATGCCCCAGAGCTTCATTGTGCATTCCCTCCGGAGAGAAGAACCTCCACCGCCTTTTGAAGCTGGGTGTCCTGCTCGTAGTCGATGTATTCGGGCGAAGAACCGTCCACCCCTTCGGGCAGGGAAACCTGAATGTCCGGCGTCAGTCCCACGCCGTGAATGCTCCTGCCGTTTGGCGTGTAGTACGCGCCTGTGGTCATCTTGATCCAGCCGTTGCTCTTCGGAAGGTGATAGGTGGTCTGCACAATGCCCTTTCCGAAAGTCTGCTCGCCGATGACCGTCGCCCTGCCGTAATCCTGCAAAGCGCCCGTCAGCGCCTCGCTGGCAGAGGCGGAGTTGCCGTTCACCAGCACCGCCATCGGCCAGTCGATGGCGCCGGCGTCCGTGGTGTGGGTGTTTTCCGTGCCATCGCCGTTCTTGATGGCGAGCACAAGCTTGGAATCCAGCAGTTCGTTGGCGACCGCCATCATCTCGTTCAAATCGCCGCCCAGATTGCCGCGCAAATCGAGTATGAGCGCAACAGCGCCGTCCTTTTTCGCCTGCTGGATCGCTTTGGGAAATGCGGTGGAGCAGTCCGCGTAAAACGCCATGATCTGGATATAGGCGATGTTGTTGTCCATCATCACATAGCGCACCCGCTGGGTCTTGACTTCCTCTGTCACCATGGAAACCTGGTAGATCTGCCCGTTTCGCACCAGTTCCATGGTGAACAACGCATCGCCCATGTTTTTGATGATGTCTGAAATCTCCGTCAGCGTTTTGCCGGCAACGGGGTCACCGTCGATGGAAAGAATGCAATCCCCCACCTGAATGCCCGCCCTGTGCGCCGGTCCGCCCTCGGTGACCTTCAAAATGACGTAATCATCCCCTTCCAACGCGAAGGTGACGCCGATGCCCTTGTACTTCCCGCTTTTCACCTGCTGGCTGGCGGCGTACTCTTCGGCTGTGAAGTACTGGGCGTAGTCGTCGCCCAGAGCGTCCACCATTCCCCGGGCAGCGCCCAGATACAGGTCTTCGCGGGAAATGTCCTGATAGAAGTACTGCTCGATGTAGGATTGAAGCTCCGCCAGGGCGCCTGCGCCGGTAGCATCGCCGGGTCTCACCGGCGAACAGCCCAAGAGCGCGATTGCGAGTACAACGGTCAACAGTACGCAAAGCGCGGTGCGCCCATGAAAGCGTTTCATAAAAGATGTTCCTCCTCGGAAAGATGGCCGTGCTGTATCGTCGCATCGGCACGTTTGATGCAGGAAACTTGCAAATGAACAGCATCCTCCGCCGTCATTTGACGGTCCGGTCAGACCTGCTCATTCGCTCGCTCTGCTTCTATTGTATTCACACACTTTCAGTTAAAGCATGCGATTCTTCATGTACTCGAACACCCGGCAGGCTAAATGCGCTTGATCCAGCAGCGGCGGCGCTTGTGCTGAACGGCGTCAAAATGCTTCCACAGCGCCTGCACCTTGTCGTTGGTTTCGAGCTCCGGGCCGGTTTCGGCGTACTTGACGCCGCGGCGAATGCAGGTTTTGACCATTTCCACCATCAGCAAAGAAGTGATGCCGAGGTTCTGCATATCAGGCCGGACGGCAATCAGGGCCATGTCCATCACGTCGTAGGTTTTCAAACCGCGGAGCAGATGGTACCAGCCGAAGGGGAACAGCGCGCCTTTCGCCTTTTTCAACGCAGGACCGAGTTCAGGCAGGAAGAAGCAGAAGGCGCAAAGCTCGCCGTTTTTATCTTCCACCAGCTTGATGAAGTCAAAGTCCAAAAAGGGCAGATACTGGTCAACATAATGGTCAATCTGCCTCTGGGTGAGTTCCACCACGCCGTAAAGATGACCGTAGGCTTCGTTGATCAGGTGGAACACCTTCTCGATGTACGGGCGCAGCGTCCTTCTGGAGTTGACCTGGCGTATCGTCAGCTTGTTGCGGCGCTGGATCACATCCGCCAGACGTTCGAGTTTTTCCGGAATCTCATTGGGTACGAACACGCGGTACTCGATCCAGTCCACCGCTTTGGAAAAACCGGCGCGCTCCATCTGGGTCTTGTAATAGGGGAACGCGTGCCAGGTGATGAACATGTTGGGCTCTTCGAACCCCTCGATGAGCATGCCTTCCTTATCCAAATCGCAGAAGCCGATGGGGCCGTGCAGTTCGTCGCAACCCTTTTCCTTGGCCCATTCGGTGACCGCGTTGAAAAGTGCGTCCACCACTTCGTCGTCGTCGATGAAGTCCACCCGGGAGAAGCGCATCCGGCTCTGGTCCCATTTTTCGTTGGCCTTGTGGCTCAGAATCGCGGCGATCCTGCCTGCGGCTTTGCCGTCCTTGTACGCCATGAAGTACTTGGCTTCGCAGTAATCGAATGCCGGGTTCTTGTCTTTTCTGAGATTGGTCATCTCGTCGGCGATGAGGTCCGGCGTGAAGTACTGATTGTCCTTGAACAGCTCCATCGGGAACTTGATGAACTCTTTGAGTTCCCGGTTCGTTTTCATTTCCTTGATCGTTACCATGGTTCCACCTCAAATAAAAAGAATGATTGCTTGAATGAACCTTCGCGTCAGTTATCTTCCTGAACGTCGTCGTCAATGATGATCTCCTCGTCATCCGGCGGCGGTGTTTCCTCCGGGTCGATCACAATGATGGACTGTTCCAACTCGTCCAAAATGGCTTCAAAATGCGTCACAGCTTCGGTCAGCTCCTGGGCGCTGCCGTCGCTCAGAAGTTCTTCCAGCGCCAGAATCTGCGCATCAAAGTCGCCCTTCAGTTCGGGATGCTCGCTTTCCAGAGCGCGGGCACGCCCGATGAGCTGCTGCGCCTTATCCGTAAGCTCCTTCAACTGACTCTGCTCTTCTTCAATGCGGGCGGTCAGGACGGAAACGTCAATCTCCCAGTCGATGGCGGGGTTTTTGATGCCGAAAACCTGCCTGGTAAGCTTTTCGACCTGGGTCATGTCCAGCACCCAGAAACTGCTGTGCTCAAAGTACAGCCCCTTGCCGGGCAGGGTATGCCTTTCGATGTTGGACATGTCGATCTTCGTGGCAAACAGCGCCAGGGAGCATATCTGCTCAAAGGTGAGCGACGTGTCGATGTTGCTGGACACAGCCTGATAGATTGACGGAATGTTGAATATCTGCCTGGTGCTCTTCATCTGGTTGAAGATGGCGATGAGCATGCGCTGCTGACGGTCGATTCTGGCAATGTCGCTGCTGCCTTTGCGCTGGCGGCAGTAATCGAGCACCGCCTGACCGTCCAGATGCTGGAAGCCCGGTTTGATGGTGCGTCCGTTCATGTTGACTTCAATGTCCACATCGTAATCGACGCCGCCCATGGCGTTGGTAACATCCTTGACCACCTGCATGTCGAACGCCACATAATGGTGGACCTTCACGCCGCCCAAAACGTAGGACACGGTCTCCATCGCGTACTTGTAACCGTCCTTCTTGGCGCCTCCGCCAGAGGAGAAAGCGCTGTTGATCTTGGCGTACTTCGGGCTGCCGTCCTTGTTCTGCGTTTCGTAGATGCGAACGTAACTGTCCCTGGGGACGGAAATGAGATCGACGTCGTTATTGTCAAAGTCGATGGTAAGGAGCAGCATGGTATCCGTCCGGAAGGAACCCCAGTTCTCCCGTTCTGCGCTCCTATCCAGTCCGAGGATCAGGATG
>JBMNTW010000026.1:0-13326 GCA_050945935.1 Christensenellales bacterium | reverse complement strand
GTGGCTTCTAAGAAGTTCCCGAACACGGTATATGAAGTTGCATTCCAGGAGAACCAGTTCTCCTATCCGGACAAGAAGCCCGAAAAATTCCTTGAGCTCACTCCCAGCGTTGAAGCCCTTGATGCGGTGGTCAAGGTCTTTGTGGAGGGCAAGCTGATCCTCCCGCCGGATGTGTTGTACTTCAAGAGCTCTTCCCTTTCCAGGGACTGGGGCAAGCGTGAATACTACTGCACCGTGGGCGGCAACATGTACTACAGATAGCATTTGCCCCGAAAAAAGCAAAATTAAGCCGGTCAATTTGGTATTGACCGGCTTTTTTTGCGCCCCTTTGGAAACAATAGTGCAGAAAGTAATCCAATGGGAGCAAACGGGAGCAGAACATGAAAACTGTGATACTTGCCGGTGGGTCCGGCACCAGATTACGTCCAATGACTTGCACCCTTCCTAAGCCGATGGTGCCCGTGATGAACAGGCCCCTGCTTTTGCATACGCTCAGGCTCCTGCGCCGCCACGGCATTTCCTCCGCCACCGTCACCTTGGGCTATCTGCCGAAAGTCGTGGAACGCTACTTCGGCAGCGGCGAGCGGGTGGGCATGAACCTCACCTATTCCGTGGAGGATACGCCTTTGGGCACCGCCGGTGGCGTGCTCGCCGCCGTGGGCAGCAAAGAGCGCATTCTGGTCATTTCCGGCGACGCGCTGACGGACATCGACATCACCGCCGCCCTTTCCTTCCACGAAAGCCACGGCGGGGCCGCCACCATCATCCTCAAACAGGTGGAAAAGCCCCTGTCCTTTGGCGTTGCCGTAACGGACGAATCGCGAAGGATCACCCGTTTCATCGAAAAGCCCAGCTGGTCCATGGCGGTGTCCGACCAGGTGAACACCGGCATGTATATTCTCGAGCCTTCCGTGTGGAAGGGCTTCAAGCCGGGCGAGAAGTTCGATTTTTCCATGGATGTTTTCCCAAGGCTCTTGGAAAGCGGCGAGACCATCTACGGCCTGACCACCGACAGCTACTGGTGCGACATCGGCGGCGCCGAGCAGTACCTTGCCGCCCACAGGGATATTTTCGACGGCAAGTGCAAGCTCGAGCTGCCCGAAGCCAGGCGCATCAACGGCGTTTTCGTCGAGGACGGCGCGCGGATTTCCGACGGTTGCATCATCAAGGGTCCCTGTTATCTCGGGGCGAACTGCGCCATCGAAAGGGGCGCAGTGGTGGAAGCCTATTCGGTCATCGGCAGCGAAAGCACCGTGGCGGAGGGCGCGAGCATTCGAAGAAGCATCCTCTGGCGGGGCGTAGACGTGGGCGCCCGCGCCCAGATTCGCGGCGCTGTTCTTGCCGACCGGGCTTATGTGGGCAGGAACGCTTCGGTATTTGAACACGCCGTGGTGGCGGAGGAAAGCATGGTCTACGAAGGCGCCACCGTGAAAAGCGGCGTGCGGATCTGGCCGCAAAAGACCATCGAGGAAGGCGCTACCCTGACCCGGGACTGCCAGTGGAGCGACTGCGCGCCCCCCATCTTCAAGGGCAGCATGGCAGAGGGCAAGCGCTACGAGCTGACCGGCGAACGCCTGACCCGTCTGGGCCGCTCCATCGCCTCCGTGGTGGGGGAATGGGGCTGCGTTGCCATCGCGTCGGACGGCACCAACGCAGGCCACATGGCAAAACTCGCCGTTGCCGCAGGTATTTTGGAAGGCGGCTGTGACGCGCTGGACATGGGAAGAACGGTGCTTCCCGCCGCGCGGCACGGCGCCAGGGCGCTTAGCTGCGGGGGCGCTGTGTATGCCTCCAGGGACGGCGACAGCATCGCCCTTCGCCTGATGGACGGCAAGGGCAGCGACGCGGGCCGCGGCAGCGTGCAGGATGTGGAGATTGCCTACTGGGAAGGATGCGGCGCCTGCCGGGGAGACAGGATAGGCGCCTTCATCCCTGCGGCGGAGATCACCGCCCTTTATCGCATGGAGCTGCTGAAACGGGTGAACGCCCATAAGCTGCGCACGCTGGGCGGCTTCATCGCCCTGACCGGCGGCGGCATGGAGGAGGAGCTTTTGAAGCTGTTGTTTTCCATGTGCGGCTATTCCACCGCTTCCGCGCCGGACGGCGAAGCGGCGGCGGTGCTGGCAAGGCGTAAAAAAGGCACGGCGCTGGGTGTCAAGGGCGAGAGTTTGAGCATCTTCCTCCCTTCCGGCGAACTGACGGGCAGCGACCTTTACGCCCTGTTTGCCGAAATGGACATTCTGTGCGGCGAACGGGAACTGTACGCAGACGTGACCGCCGGCCCCGGTATGGAAAAAATCGCGGAGCGAAGCGGCATCCGGTTGTTCCGGCTCCCCAGAAGGGAGCTGAAAAAAACCATGGCGGACAAGGACTCTCTGACTGCGGAGCTGCTGCGGGACCCCTTCGGCGCGGCGCTGATGCTTTGCGCGCGATTGAGTGAAAAAGGCATGACGGCGGAGGACCTTTACACCACGCTGCCCAAAAGCTGCAAGTTCGAGCGCAGCGTACCCGTATCCGGCAAGGACATCGGCCGCATTTTCCGCATGATCGCCCAGGACAGCGGCGGCATGGCGGACATGACGGAAGGCATCCGCATCGTGCGCCGGGGCGGCTGGGTCAACCTGCTTCCCGATGCGACGGCGCGGAACATGCGGGTCATCGCACAATCATTTTCCGAGGAATATTCCGAATCCTTGGCGGACATTTATGCTAAAAAAGTGGAAAAAATGCTGAAAGACAGGGAAAAGCGCTGATTCTTCACCCCGATTGCTTGCTTTGCTTGCCAACGGCAGGCAAAAGAGGTATACTGCATAGGACACGAGTGCCCTTCCTTGAGGCCCTCATATGGAACGGAACGCACCTTGAAAGGCGCGCCGGTTCGCTGCCAGTGGTCGGGGCGGCGAATGCGGCGGCCGCAATAGAAGTAGCTCAATTTGCGGCTTTCCCACAGAAAAGCCCGAAAAGAACGGAACCTTTTCGGTCTTTTCGCCTGCGCGGGATTAAGCCTTGGGTTTTTGCGTCCAAACGACACAAAAAACAGGAGAATACCATTGGCATCCAAACTCAAAATCATACCCCTTGGCGGCATTTCCGAGATCGGAAAGAACATGACCGTCATTGAATACGGAAAAGACATGATTCTGGTGGACTGCGGCTCCACCTTCCCGGGAGACGAAATGCCCGGCGTGGACCTGGTCATACCGGACATGGACTATCTGGAAAAGAACGCCCAGCGGCTGCGCGCCATCGTTATCACCCACGGTCACGAGGACCATATCGGCGCCGTTCCCTACGCTTTGAAGAAGTTCAACGTGCCGGTGTACGGATCCCGGCTGTCCCTCGCGCTCATCAACCACAAGCTCGAGGAGCACGGCATCGCCGCAGGAGCCGACCTTCGCACCGTTCAGCCCGGAGACACCATCAAACTCGGCTGCATCAGCGTGGAGTTCATCCATGTGAACCACTCCATCGCCGGCTCCATGGCGCTGGCCATCACCACCCCCGCAGGCGTGGTCATCCATACCGGCGACTTTAAAATCGACTTCACCTCTGTGGACGGCGCGCCGGCAGACCTGGCCCGCTTTGCGGAGTACGGCAGGAAGGGCGTGCTCTGCCTGATGAGCGACAGCACCAACGCCGAACTGCCGGGCTACACCCTTTCCGAATCCATGGTGGGCGAAACCTTCGAGCACTACTTTGACACCGCCACCGGTCGCATCATCGTGGCGACCTTTGCTTCGAACATCCACCGCATTCAGCAGATTTGCGACTGCGCCCTGCGCCACGGCAGAAAAATCTGCTTCCAGGGCAGGAGCATGCTGAATATTTACACGCTGGCTTCCGAACTTGGCTATCTGAACGTTCCCGAACGGGAAGTGGTGGACATTGACAAGCTGAAAAAGTATCCGGACAATCAGGTCTGCGTCATCACCACCGGCAGCCAGGGCGAGCCCATGAGCGGACTGTCCCGCATGGCGGGTTCCGCCCACAAGCTGGTCATCGGCCCGGGGGATTTGATCATCGTCAGCGCCTCCGCCATTCCGGGGAACGAAAAGTCCGTTTCCAACGTCATCAACCAGCTCTGCGAAAAGGGCGCCACCGTGATTTATAAGGACATGGCGGACGTTCACGTTTCCGGTCACGCACGGCAGGAAGAGCAGAAGATCATACTCGCGCTGACCAAGCCGAAGTACTTCATCCCCGTTCACGGCGAGTACCGCCATCTGATGAACCACATCAAGCTGGCGGAAAGTCTGGGCGTGCCTTCCGAAAACTGCATGGTGGCGGGCATCGGCGAAGTGGTCGAGTTCACCAAAAACAGCATGAAGAAGACCTCCTGCGTCGCTTCCGGCTCCATCATGATTGACGGTTCCGGCGTGGGCGACATTGGGAACGTCGTCCTTCGGGACAGGAAGCTTCTTTCCGAGGACGGTCTTGTGGTGGTGGTCGTCGCCCTTTCCAAGAAGAACGGCAAAATCCTCGCCGGTCCGGACGTGATTACCCGCGGGTTCGTATACGTCCGCGAAAGCGAGGAACTCATCGAAGAAGCCAAGGAAATCGCCAAGAACGCCATGCTGGAGTTCGGCGCCCGCCCGAAATCGGACTGGTCCGCCATCAAAAACGGCACCAGGAACGCTTTGAAGGACTTCTTCTACAAGAAAACCAAGCGCAATCCCGTCATACTCCCCATCATTCAGGAGGTGTGACCGCACCGCGCATCCAATCGGCCTGCTTTTGCGGGCCGTTTGTGCTTTTTTGCCCGCCGTTGGCGGTTCCCATGTTCCATTACGGCGTGACAAGGCAGGCTCAGGCGGGTATAATGGTTGCAAACAGATTTGGGAGGTCCGTCAATTGGCAGCAAAGAAGCCCTATCGCCCCGGGGACGACCCGCTGGACAGCTTTTTCGCCCTGAGCGCGCCCCAGCGCGCCTGGCGGATACTACGCCCCGCGGCCATCTTCCTGCTCAGCCTTGCGTTGACGCTGGGCGCGGCGGTCATTGGCTTTAACGTGGTCATGAACCGGTTCTATTATCCCGTTGACGAGCAGAACCCCGCCCCCGTGGTGGTGACGGTCAAGAAAGGGTCCTCCTCCAGCGCCATCGCCAATCTTTTGTACGACGAGCAGGAGGACGGTTCCCCCGGCCCCAACCAGCTCATCCGCAACAAGGCGGTGTTCAAGATTTATGTGGACTTTACCGGCGTGGGCTCCAAGCTCCGCTCCGGCACTTACACCTTCAACCGCAGCATGACCATCCCCGAAATTGTGGACATGCTCACCGCCGGAGACGGCACCGTGCTGAAAACCATCAAGTACACGCTCATTGAAGGGCTGACCGCCGAAGGCATGGCGGAAAGCCTGGTCCAGCAGGGTGTTTTATCTTCCCCGGACCGCTTCCTGGAGCTTTGCGCCACCATGAAGGGCATCACCACCAACGAGCTGATGATTTCCGCCAAGGACGCGGAAGGCCGCGCCTACGCGCTGGAAGGCTACCTGTTCCCGGACACGTACGAAGCCTACGAGGGCACCACCGAGGAAACCATCATCAACAAGATGACCACCCGTTTTTACGGCGTGATTTCCGAAGCGTACATTCTGCGGGCGGAAGAACTGAACATGACCATGGACCAGGTGGTGACGCTGGCGTCCCTGATTGAAAAGGAAGCGAAAGCACCGGACTTTGCCAAGGTTTCCGCCGTGTTCCACAACCGGCTCAGCAAGGACATGCCGCTCCAGTCGGACGCCACCATCCAGTACATTTTAAAAAGCCGCAAGCTGATCTTCACCGCGGAGGAACTGGCGACCGTTTCGCCCTATAACACCTATGTGAATAAAGGCCTTCCCCTGGGACCCATCTGCAACCCCGGCAAGGCGGCCATCGAAGCGGCGCTGTATCCGGACGAGACCCTCTTAAAGGGCGGCTACCTGTATTTCTGCCTGAAGGAGCCGGAATCCGGCGAACTGGTCTTCGCCAAAACGCTGGAGGAACACAACCGGAACGTGGAGAAGTACAAGTCCCTCTGGCAGCAGGCGGACGAGGCGAGCCCCAGCTAATATAACGATGGAAAGCGGAACGCTCCTATGGGGCGTTCCTTGCTATGGAGGCATTTTGATGGAACTGCTTTCCCCCGCCGGCAACTTTGAACGGCTGAAATATGCCCTGCACTACGGAGCGGACGCTGTTTACTGCGGCGCCAAGTCCTTCGGCCTTCGGGCGATGGCGGAAAACTTCACCTTTGACGAGCTGAAGGAGGCCGCTGCGTACGTTCACCAGCGCGGCAAGAGGATTTACGTCACCGTCAACGCATTCTTGCGGAACGAGGACCTCAAAGCCCTGCCGGGAACGCTGAAAGCTTTCAAAGAGTGCGATGTGGACGCGCTGATCGTCAGCGACCCCGCCACCATTGAAGCGGCGCGCACCCACATCCCGGACATGGAACTGCACCTTTCCACCCAGGCGAACACCACCAACGCCGCTTCCGCCCGTTTCTGGCACAATCTCGGCATCCGGCGCGTGGTGCTCGCCAGGGAGCTTTCCATTGAAGAAATCAGGGAAATCCGCCAGGAAACCCCCGAAACGCTGGAACTGGAGGCGTTCGTCCACGGAGCGATGTGCGTGTCCTACTCCGGCAGGTGCCTTTTGAGCAACTTCCTCAACGGCAGGGACGGCAACCGCGGCGAATGCGTGCAGCCCTGCCGCTGGCAGTACGAAATCCGCGAAAAAGGCAAAAACGGGCTCTGGCTGACCATGGAGGAGGACGAACGGGGCACCTACATCCTTAATTCCCGGGACTTGAACATGATTGCCCACTTGAAGGATCTGCAGAACGCCGGCGTGATGAGCGCCAAGATCGAGGGCAGGATGAAGACCGCCCTGTACGTTGCCGCCATCACCAACGCCTACCGCATCGCGCTGGACGACCTTGCCGCAGGAAAGCCCTTTGACCCCCGGTTGGAAGTGGAACTCGAAAAGCCCCGCCACCGGCCGTATACCACGGGGTTCTACTTTAACAAAGGCCCCACCGAGCAGACCGGCAATAACGACAATCCCCAGACCCACGAGTTCGTGGCGGCGGTGCTGGAATCCGACCCCCAGAACAGCCGCGCCCTCATCGTGCAGAAGAACCGCTTCTTTGAAACGGACGTGCTGGAACGCCTGACCCCCGGCAGTCTTGGCAGGGAGTTTGCCATCCGCCGGCTGGAGACTGAGGACGGTGAACCCGTTTCCGCAGCTCCCCACCCCGCCCAGCGGCTGTTGCTGTATTCCGACGAACCCCTTAAACCCATGGATATTTTGAGGAAGAAGCTCTAGTAAGGCTTCCTGTTTTGCCCTTTCCCATAAAAAATGCAAAGCCCCGTTCGAACCGGGGCTTCTTTTCAAGTTGCGGGCAGGTCCCATAAAGTGCTTCATCATCCAAAGGCACGCGGCGCCATACTCTATAGGGGAGGATGACGCCATGCTTGATATTCTGCTCTTTCTCAAGGACGTTTTCTTTTTCGCCGCCTATGTTTCCTCCGGCAGTTCCTTTCCGGACCCTCTTTCCCCGGAAGAGGAGCGGGAAGCCGTGGAAGCCATGCAAAAGGGCGACGAAGCCGCCCGGGCAAAGCTCATCAGCCACAATCTGCGCCTTGTGGCCCACGTTGCCAAGAAGTTCGCCACGCCGGAAACCGACATGGACGACCTGATTTCCATCGGCACCATCGGGCTGATCAAAGCCGTTTCCACCTTCGACGCGGACAAGGGCGCAGCGTTAGCCACCTACGCCGCCCGCTGCATCCAAAACGAGGTGCTCATGTCCCTCCGCGCAGGCAAGAAGCGCAAAAAGGAGGTTTCGCTGAACGCCACCATCGGCACGGACAACGAGGGCAACGAAATCACCCTGGTGGACATCATGGGCACTTCTTCCTCCATGGTGCCGGACACGGTGGAAAAGCGCATCGACGTTTCCCGCATGCTGGACGCCATCGACGCCTGCCTGACCCCCCGGGAGAAGGTGGTGATCACCCTCCGCTACGGCCTGACCGACCGACCCTGCCTGCCCCAAAGAGAGGTGGCGGAACTTTTAGGCATTTCCCGTTCCTATGTTTCACGCATCGAAAAAAGGGCGCTGAACCGCCTGCTGGAGGCGATGAAGACATAGCGCCCCGCCTTTTAATCAAATGTTTCGCATGTTCAGCTCCGGGTTTCTGCCTGTTCCAGAAACGCCTTCGGCATTGCTTCGATTAAATCGCTGGCGGTCATGGCGTACTCGCTGTGCGTGTTTGCGCAAAGGTCCCCCGCCCTGCCGTGCAGCCAGACCGCATAGGGCACCGCCTGCTTTTCGGGAAGCACGCACAAAAGCGCCGCGATCATGCCGGCGAGCACGTCCCCCGTGCCTCCTTTTGCCATGCCGGGGTTGCCGGTGGTGTTTACATAAACTTCGCCGTCCGGAAAGGCGGTGATCGTCCTGTGCCCTTTGAGCACCACGATGCAGCCCGACTCCTTTGCCGCGCGTTTTGCGTCGTTCAGCCTGTCCGACACCGGCCAGAACAGCCGGGCAAACTCCCCTTCGTGGGGCGTCAGCACGGCAGGCTGCTTCAGTTCGCCCAGCGTTTCCCCGTTCAGGGCAAACAGGGCGTCCGCGTCCAGCACAAGCCTATTTTCCGTTTGCCGCACAAAAGAGCGGACAAGCCTTGTCAGCCCCTCGCTCCTGCCCAGGCCCGGGCCGAGTACGGTCACGTCGCTCCAGCCTGCTTTTTCCAGCATCGGCGAAAGGGCTTCCTCCCCCAGTTTCCCCGAACCGTCTCCCGGCAGGGGAAAGGGCATCGCCTCGTCATTTTTGACTGCGGTGACAGCATATATTTGTTCCGGGACGCCTAATGAAACAAGCCCCGCGCCGGCACGCACCGCCGCTCTGGCGCACAGGGTGGGCGCGCCGGTGTACCCCACACAGCCGCCGCAGACAAACACCTTCCCGAACATCCCCTTGTGGCTTAATCGGGGCCTTTGGGGAAGTTTGACCCCCTTGACGGCGAACACGCCGGTGGAAACCTCGTTCAAAAGCTCTTTGGGAACGCCGATGTCCGCCACGGTCAGTTCGCCGCAATGCACGCACCCAGGTTCCACAAAGTGCCCGATTTTATGCATGGAAAAGGAAACGGTGGCATCCGCGCGAACGGCAATACCCAGAACCGCGCCCGTATCCGCGTGAACGCCGCTGGGAATATCTGCCGAAACCACTGGAACCTTCGCGCGGTTCATATGCTCCACCGCCATAGCGGCGGGTCCGGAAATGATGCCCCTGAAACCCGTTCCGAACAGCGCATCCACCACCACGCCGAAGGATTCGGCAGGTAAATCCTGTCTTTCGTCGAAATCATGCAGCGTGCCGCCCAGTTTTAAGAACCTGCGCTCCATTTCAGCGCAGTCTTTGGTCATCCTCTGCCGGTCGCCCACGAGAATGGCGCGCACGTCAAAACCCATGCTCAGAAGCTCCACAGCGGCGCCGAAGCCGTCCCCGCCGTTGTTGCCTGTTCCGCAAAAAATCAGGGCGCTCTTCTTGCTCCCCGCCAGTTCCGCGGCTATTTTCGCAAGGGCTTTCGCGGCGTTCTCCATCAGCCGGATGGATGGTATGCCATCATCGCAGATCGCCCTTTCGTCCGCTTCCTTCATGCTTTTGCCGTCCGCCAGTTTCATGCGCCCACCCTCCCATGCTTTTCAGTCTTACCTTTATTGTAATAAATTGATAGGAAAAATCCAGCTTCAGGTCTAAATTGATATATTTGTGTCCATTTGATAAAATATTCCCATTATTGAGATGATACGTATCGTTATGTTATTATGCATCCTGATAAAAGATAACAGATGATTTCACTATATTCTTCAATCATTTCAAGAAACCCCAAATCCCATCAAATCCAAGAAGGAGAAACGAGATGAAGTATTTGATCGGACTGGACGTTGGCACGTCCAATGTGAAGGCTGTGCTGTTTGACCTGGAAGGCAACGAGCTTGCGGTGAAGGCCGAACCTACGGATGTTATCGTCTTCAACGGCAACTGGCAGGAGCAGGACATGATCCAGGTCTATGACCAGTGCGCGCGCTGCATCAAAGGCGTGATGGACGCGGGCATCGCCAAACCCGAAGAAGTGCTGGCGGTGGGTCTGTCCGGCCAGGGCGAAGGCGTGTGGATGATCGACAAGGACGGCAACCCCGTCAAGCGCGCATCCTTGTGGTGCGACGGCCGTTCCGCCGAGATTCTGGACTACCTCACGAAAGAAAACCCCGAACTGTTCCAGTACATTTTCAGCATCAACGGTTCCAAGTCCACCGTTTCCAACACGCTGCTCCAGCTGGCGTGGTACAAAAAGCACACCCCCGAAATCTTCCAGCCCGGCAACGTCGTGCTCAACTGCAAGGACTGGGTGCGCTACCGCCTGACGGGCAACATCAACATGGAAGTTACCGACGCGTCGGTCTCCACGCTGCACATGAAGGAAGGCCGCTACAACACCGAGTGCTTCGAAGCCCTTGGCATTTCCGACCTGCTGCAGTACATGCCGCCCATCATCAAGAGCTATGAAAAGGCCGGCGAAATCACCGAACAGGCCGCAAAGGAAACAGGCCTTGCCGTCGGCACCACCGTCGTGGGCGGCGCGCTGGACGTCACCATCACCATGGTGGGCGTGAACGCCGTCAACGTGGGCGATATTTACGCCATCCTCGGCACCACCTGCTGCACCGGCGTGGTCTGCGATTTGAACACCCTCGTTCCCGGTTCTGACATGAGCGCCAGCCATGTGCGCCATCCCAAGGATGGTCTGTGCATCAACATTCTGCCCACCATGGCGGGCACTCCCAACCTCGACTGGATGATTGAAATTTCCAGTACCTCCGACTTTGCGGAGATCGAGCGCCATGTGAAGGACATTCCGGCAGGCAGCGGCGGCATCATCTACCATCCGTACATCACCCCCTCCGGTGAGCGCACCCCCTTCTACAACCCCGATGCCCGTGCCGGATTCTTCGGTCTTTCCACCCATTCCACCCGCTGGCACATGGTGAAAGCGGTTTACGAAGGCATTGCCTACTCCATCAAGGACTGCCTGTACGGCGTGAAGGAGCAGGGCAACATCTATCTCGCCGGCGGCGGCAGCAAGTCCGAAATGTGGGCGCAGATCATCGCCGACGTCACCGGCCGTTCCACCGTGCTTTCCGAAGGCACCGAGTTCGGCGCAAAGGGCGCCGCGATTCTCGCCGGCGTGTGCATGGGCGTTTACAGCGACATCAACGACGCCGCCAGCAAGCTCTGCAAGGCGAAGGCGAAGTTTGATCCCAACCCGAAGAACACCGCCATTTACGACGAGCTCTACCAGATCTACCGCGAACTGCGCATCGCCCATATGGACCTGTGGCATCGTCGCGAAGCCATCGTGAAGAAGTATTCCTGAACAATCCCCAAGGAGCATACCGAAACAATGAAAATCCTCTTTACCGCGGAACACGACGAAACCATGATCGAGCAGATCCGCGCCCTTGGCGAAGTCCGCATGGCGGGCGTTGCCCTGGGCGGCGGAAAACTGTCCGACGAGGAGATGATCGAACTCGCGACGGGGGTGGACATTATCATCGTTTCCTACGATGACGTCACCGCCGCCGTCATGGACGCTGCCCCCGACCTGAAACTGGTGGCCTGCACCCGCGCCACCCCCGTGAACATCGACGTTGCCCACGCCAAAAAGCGCGGCATTCCGGTGATTTACACCCCCGGCAGGAACTCCGACTCCGCCGTGGAAATGACCATCTGCCTCATGCTCTGCTGCGCCAGGAACGTCCACGCGGCGTACCGCGCCATGCACAACGGCGAATTCCTCGGCCCTGCCGGCGGCGCCGAACTGAAGGTCAAGGAAGGCCTGCGGGCGGACGTCATCTGGGGCATGGGCCCGGAAAGCCCCTATGCCGTGTTCAAGGGCTGCGACCTGAAAAATAAGAACCTGGGCATCATCGGCTACGGGTCCATCGGCAGGCGCGTGGGCGACATTGCCGAAGCCTTCGGCATGAACGTGCTTCTCTATGACCCCTACGTCAGCGAGGTGGACGTCAACCGCCCCGGCCGCCGGAAAGTCGATCTGGATACGCTGCTCAAGGAGTCCGACTTCGTTTCCTGCCATTTGAAGGTATCCCCCGCCACAAAGGGCCTGATGAACGCCGAGCGCTTCGCCATGATGAAGCCCACCGCGTACTTCATCAACACGTCCCGTGCCGCCGTGGTGGACGAAGCCGCCCTGATTGCAGCGCTGCGCGAAGGGCGCATTGCCGGCGCCGGTCTGGACGTGTTCGAAGTGGAACCCCTGGCCGCAGACCATCCCTTTGTGACCGACCTTGCCGACAAGGTGATGATCACCCCCCACATCGGCGGCGCCACGAAGGACGCCATCACCAACCACACCATCATGCTGCTTTCGGACATCGAGCGCTACTTCAAGGGCGAACCGATGCTCTATACCTACCGGTATTAAGCGGCTGAATTTCGGAGGAATCACAAATGCTAATGCAAAAAGAACGCGAGCAGATCGTCCAGTTCGGCAAGATGCTGATTACCACCGGCCTCGTCAAGGGTACGGGCGGAAACATCAGCATTGCCGACCGCGCGTCCGGCCTGTTCGCCATCAGCCCTTCCGGATTGGACTACTTTGAGACCACGCCGGAGGACGTCGTCGTGCTGGAAATCGCCACCGGCAAAAAGGTGGAGGGCGACAGGAAGCCTTCCAGCGAGTTCGAGCTGCACAGGATCTTCTACCACCAGAGGGAGGACATCAACGCCGTCGTCCATACCCATTCCACCTACGCCACCACGCTGGCGACCCTGGGCTGGGGTCTGCCCGCTTCCAACTACATGGTGGCGCTGGCCGGTCCGGACATCCGCTGCGCGCCCTATGCCTCCTTCGGCACCGTGGAACTGGCGCAGAACGCCTTTGAATACATGAAGGACCGCTACTGCGTGCTGCTGGCGAACCACGGCCTCGTCGCCGGCTCTGTTGACCTTCCCAACGCCTTCAACATCGCCAGTCTGATGGAGGAATGCTGCCAGACCTATTACCTCGCCACCGTCGCGGGGCGCGCCAACATCCTTCCCCCGAAAGAGATGGAAAACATGATGCAGCGTTTCAAAACCTACGGTCAGGTCAAACCCAAGTAAGACCAAAGACGCGAAAACCCCCGATGTTTATCGGGGGTTTTTCTGTCGGGCTTTGATGTGTTTGCGCACCTCGCTTTCCGGGATGGTGCAGGATGACCTTCCGGCAGGCTCGTTCTTCGAAGCTTCACGCCAAAGGTCGCCTCTGTATAGC
>JBMNTW010000025.1:0-13333 GCA_050945935.1 Christensenellales bacterium | reverse complement strand
CGTCAAGCGCATCCGCACCGTCCACCCGACCTACGGGGCGGCGCCTTCCGTGCTTCTTGTCGAAGGCGTCAAGGGCGGAAAGCCGGGCACGGAATGGCTCCCCCCCCTGTTTTTGACGGACAACGCGGGCAACATGACGGACGAGTGCAAAAAAGCGTACCACATGGAGGATTGAGGTTCACCCCTCGCAAAAACGAGCATGATTACCACCATCGAATGGACGGGCGGTGCCGTCCGCCTGCTGGACCAGACCAAACTGCCAAGAACGGTAGAATATTTGAACATCACCACTCCGAACCGCATGGCGCAGGCCATTGCGGATATGGAGGTGCGGGGCGCGCCGTTGATCGGCGTCGCCGCGGCGTACGGCATGGCGCTTTCCGGCTTGAACCGAAAGGGCGACCTTACGGAAATCGAGAAGGACGGCGAACATCTTCGTTCCGCCCGCCCCACCGCCACAAACCTTGCCTGGGCGGTGGACGAGCAGTTGAAAGCGGCGCGCCAAGCCGCGAAAAACGGCGCAAACGCCGTGATGGACGCACTTATAGAAAACGCCATCCGCATCCATAAAGAGGACGCGGAAATCAACAGAAAAATCGGGGAGCATCTGCTCACCCTTCTAAAGCCCGGCATGGGGGTTCTGACCCACTGCAATGCCGGCGTGCTGGCGACCACAGCCTACGGCACCGCCACCGCGCCCTTTTACCTTGCCCAGGAACGGGGCATTCCCCTTCGCATCTATGCCGACGAAACCCGCCCCAGACTGCAGGGCGCGTCTTTAACCGCCTTTGAGCTGCACGAAGCGGGTATGGACGTGACGCTGATCTGCGACAATATGGCGGCGGTGCTGATGCGACAAGGAAAAATCGACGCGATCATCACCGGCTGCGACAGGGTGGCGAAAAACGGCGACACGGCGAACAAAATCGGCACATTTAACGTCTCGATTCTGGCGAAACACTTCGGCATTCCCCTTTACATCGCCGCGCCAGGACCCACCATCGACTTTTCCTGCCCCACGGGGGCGGAAATCCCCATCGAGGAACGAAACGGGGACGAGACACGCTCGATTTCCGGCGTGCAGGTGGCGCCAAAGGACGTGAAGGTTTTCAACCCCAGTTTTGACGTAACACCGGCTTCTCACATCGCCGCCATCGTGACGGAACGGGGCATCGCAAGGCCGCCTTATGAACAAAGCCTTGCCGCCTTGTATCAGGAGAACCCATGAGCAATCAGGATAAGGGCGTTCCATTACTGTATCGGGAGAGCTGCGAGCTGCCGGATCGGGACGTGGACGCCTTCGGCTGTTTGAAGCCGGCGTCCGCCGCCCTTCTGATGCAGCATCTGGCAGAAGCCCACGCCGCATGTTACGGCAACTCCCGAAGCGACCTTTTGAAAACCGGCGCCGTCTGGGTGCTGGCGCGCACAAAGGCGAAGTTTTCCCGCCTGCCCAGGGCGCATGAGACGCTGGACATGCAGACATGGCCGGGGAAGATGGTGCGAAACCTGTTTCCGCGCTATTACTCCTTTTCTCAAAACGGGCAGGAGATTGGCGCCGCCGTCACGCTTTGGATGCTGGTGGACACCACCGCGCATCAGCCTGCCCTGCCCGAAAAACACGGCGTGTTCATCACCGGCGACCCTGCGTACCCCGCACCCTTTGACCATCCGGTGCGCATCCGCGAAAGCGGCGAGCCGCTGTTTTCGATTCATCGCCGCTGCGCTTACAGCGATCTGGACGAAAACGCCCACATGAACAACGCCCGCTACCTCGAGTGGATGTGCGACGCCCTTTCCCCTGCGTCAACCCCCGTGGGCTTTCAGGTGAACTACCTTGCGGAAATCCTTCCGAACGAGGAAGTGACCCTGAACGTGTACGACGGCTGCGTTTTTGTGGGATTCAAGGCAGGCGGCACGCGCGCCTTCGAAGGGAAACTGGAGTTTTGACGACACGCCCATTTGCCGCCGCACACCCCGAAGTACGCGGCTGCCGGGGAGAAAACCCCGCCCTTCGGGGAAAATCGCCGGTTTGCCCCTGTGCGGATGGAAACGCCGCCCAAGCTGTGCTATAATAGTTCGATACTGTTCATGAAAGGTCATTTTTCCCTTGGAAAACAAGCGTGTCCTGAAACTGATTCTGTGCGTTGTGTTCGGCCTTGCCGCCGCTGCGGCAAGCCTTTTGCCCGTTGCCTTTCTGCCGGCGCTGCTGGTGCCGGTGCTGATGTTCGTCGCCGGAAGCATACTGGGCTTTCCCGGCGCGTTCCTTTCCACCGTGGCGTGCTTTTTGCTGTCCATGGTGCTTTTTGGCAATTCCGGCGTGCCGGACGTGGTGTTCGCCGGCGTGTGCGCCTTCGGCGGCGCGGTGGTCATGTCCTTTTCCCGCCGCTCCTATGAGGTGCTGGTGGGCGCCTGCGGCGTGACCATGCTGGGCATTTGGAGCAACATCCTCGTTGCGGCGCAGATGTTCGGCTCCGAAGTCATCGAGCAGCTCTTCGTGGCGGATGCTTCCGTATTGGACCTGATGCGCCAGTCCTATTCCCTGATGGGCTACACTGAGCGGGAGGTTTCCGCTTTGATCGGCGAGTTTTCCTCGCTGTACGGCGAAATGGTTCCCGCCGTTCTGCTCGGCATCGCCATGATTGCCGGCCTCGCTGCCTTCCTTCTCGCCTCCTGGCTCACCAAAGGCAGCCGTCAGTATGCCGTTCCCCCCTTCGCCCTGTGGACCATGCCCAAAGGCAGCGTGCTGGGCGCTCTGCTTTTCGTTGTCGCGGGCTTTCTCGGCAGCTCTCAGGGCTGGCCGGGCTTTTCCTCCGTTTTGCTGGCGGCGCAGGTGTTTGTAACCATCGCCTATTCTTTGCAAGGCCTGGCGGTGGTGTGGTTCATTCTGGGGCGCACGCGCCTGCCCTTTGGCGCGCGGCTTCCCGTCGCCGTGCTGGCGCTGATGTTTGTGGGAACGGGGCTTTTGTTCGTCGCCATCATCGACCAGCTGCTGGGATTTCGGAAACGCGTTCCGCCCAAAGGGTCCGGGCCGTCCGGTCCGCACACCCTTTAAGCGGAAGGAAAACGGGGTGCCGCAATGATGAACTGGCTTTCGCGCTTGTTTGAAAAATTCAGCCGGACGCCGCAAGCTGACGCTCCCGCCCCCGCCAAGGCGGAGGGGGCGAACGCGAGTTTTTGGCCTTCCATGCTGGAAAAGGCGGACCTTCCCGTGGCGATGCTTCGCAAAAACGGCTCCCTTTCCTGGGCGAACGAAGCGTACTTGACGCTGATGAGCGGCTACGAGCTGACCACCTTCACCCGCACCTTTGACCCGCGCTTTCCGGCGAACGAGGAAAATGTGCGCATCCGCGGCAGGGTGATGGACCTTTACGCCCTTCCCCTTCCCGACGGGGACAGGTCCGGTCAAAGAGGCTGTTTCGTATACCTCATCGACCGCACCGCCGAGCGAACCGCGCTGGAATCCGCCGGAAACGCGGAAGCCGCAGTGTTGTTCGCCCAGATTGACAATTACGAGGAGCTGGCGGAAAACGATCTGGAATCCGCCAGAAAGGCGGAAACGGTGCTGGTGGAAAACTTCACCGCCGCCGGCGGCGTGTGCCGCAGGTACGAGCGGGGCAAGTACTTCATCGTGCTGGAACGGCACAAGCTGGCAGAGCTGCGCAAAAAGAAGTTCGCCGTGCTGGACGCCGTGAGGGACATTAAAACCAGCGCCGCCGTTCCGGTGACGATTTCCGTCGCCGCCGGCATCGGAGACGGCGTTCAGGAAAGCGAGCGCTGCGCCCGTCAGGCGATGGACCTTGCCCAGGGCCGCGGCGGCGACCAGTGCGTGGTCAACGAAAAGGGCACCTTCTCCTTCTTCGGCGGAAGGGTGCAGATCGGCGAACGGCACTCCAGAGTCAAAACCAGGGTGTTTGCCGCCGCCATGTCCAACCTCATTGCCGAGAGCGACCAGGTGTTCATCATGGGCCACCGTTCGCCGGACTTTGACTGCGCCGGCGCAGCACTGGGCGTTGCCCGCTGCGCACGGGCGCTAAAAAAGCCTGTTTACATGGTGGTGGAAGGCAAGAATGCCGCCATCATCCCCTTTTTGGAAGAACTCGCCGTGCGTCCCGAATACGACGGCTTCATCATCCCGCCGGACAGGGCGGAGCGCATCATGACGCCCAACACGCTGGTGTTTTTGGTGGACACCCAGCGGCAGGAATCTGCCCCCGCACCCGAACTGCTCGACCACGCGAAGAGCACCGTGCTCATCGACCATCACCGAAAGGGGCTGGACTCCTTCGCCGCCGCAACATTGCAGTACACCGAGCCTTCCGCCTCCTCCACCTGCGAACTGGTGGCGGAGAGCATTCAGTACTTCAAGCCGGACGTACGCCCCACGCCCTTTGAGGCTTCCATGCTGATGGCGGGGCTGATGGTGGACACCAAGAGCTTCACCGTGTCCGCCGGCGCGCGCACCTTCGAAGCGGCGGGGTATTTGCGCCGCTGCGGGGCGGACGCCGCCTTTGTGCGCCAGCTTCGGCAGGACGATATGGAGACCTACAACGACCGTGCCGCCATCGTCAAGACCGCACGCATGCTGATGGACGGCGTGGCGATTGCCGTGTGCCCCGCGGGACTGAAGAACCCCGCCCTGCTCGCCGCCCAGGCGGCGGACACGCTGACCACCATCAAGGGCGTTGAAGCCGCCTTCGTGGTGGCGGAAAACGAGGGCAACGCCGTGGTTTCCGCCCGCTCCATCGGGGACTTTAACGTCCAGCTCATTATGGAGGCCATCGGCGGCGGCGGCCAGCTGAACGTTGCCGGCGCGCTGCTGCCCGCCTGCAGCGCCCAGGAAGCGGCGCAAAGGCTGGAAACGGCGATTCACGAATATGTGGAAGCCGCGGAAATCAAAAAGAGCTGATACTTGGAACAACCGTTGAAATACAACCCCCAACCGCAAAGGAGGACTAAATACGATGAAAGTCATCTTGCTGAAAGACGTGAAAGGCACGGGCAAAGCCGGCGCTGTTGCCGAAGTGAGCGACGGTTACGCCCAGAACTTCCTGATTCCCAAGGGCCTCGCCAAAGCGGCGACGGAAAGCGCCATCAACGCCGCGCGCCAGGCGGAGGCCGCCGAAAAGCGCAGAAAGCAGATGGAAGCGGAAGCCGCCAAGGAACTGGCAAGAAGCTTGAACGGCAAGACCGTTACCGTCAAGGCCAAGTGCGGCGAAAACGGCAGGCTGTTCGGCGCGATCACTTCCAAGGAAGTTGCCGAAGCCGCCACCGCGCAGCTGGGCCACGCGTTTGACAAGAAAAAAATCGAGCTTCCCGGCAACATCAAGGAACTCGGAACGTATGACGTTCCCGTCCGCCTGTACGCCGAAACCGTTACCACGCTGAAGGTCGTCATCGAGAAGGAGTAACCCCATGGCAGAGCATGCCCCGGCGCAGATCCCCCAGATTCCGCCCCACAGCGCGGAGGCGGAGCGTGCCGTTTTGGGCGCCGCCTTAAAGAGCCAGACCGCCTTCGCCACCGTGAGCGAACGGCTGACGGAAACGGACTTCTACCTTCCCGGTCACGCCATGATTTACGGGGCGATGCTCGAACTGCACGCCGCCGGCACGCCGGTGGACATTGTGACCACCGTCACTTTGCTGGAAACCAAGGGCCAGCTCGCCCAGGCGGGAGGGCTTGCCTATGTGACCGACCTGCCCCTTTCGGTGCCCACCGTCACCAACCTGCCCTACTACCTCAATCTGGTGGAGGAGCAGGCGATCAGGAGGCGGCTCATCAGCGCCGCCAACGACATCGCGTCGGACAGCTTCGCGGGCGAAGCCGACCTTTCCACCCTGCTGTCCACCGCGGAAAAGCGCGTGTTCGACATTTCCATGAAGGACATGTCGAGAGGGCTGAAACGGATTTCGGAAGACATTCTGGATGTTTACCTTGGTCTGGGCGCGGTATCCTCCAAAAGCGGCATCACCGGCCTTGCCACGGGGTTCCACGATTTGGACGCCAAGCTTTCCGGCCTTCAGAAGTCCGACCTCATCATCGTCGCGGGCCGCCCGTCCATGGGTAAAACGTCCTTTGCCATCAACATGGCGCAGTATGCCATGCTCCACGGTGCTGCGGTGGCGATTTTCTCGCTGGAAATGAGCCGCGAACAGCTGATGACCCGCATGATGTGTTCGGACGCCCGGGTGGACCTTCAGGCGCTTCGCACCGGCGCCCTTTCCCAGCAGGACTGGGACAATCTTTCCGAAGCGATGACAAGACTGCAGAGTACCAGCTGCTACATTGACGATACCGGCGGCATCACCGTTTCGGAAATGCGCACCAAGCTCCGAAGGCTCAAGCTGGAACTGGGCCGACTGGATCTGGTGGTCATCGACTATCTGCAGCTGATGAGCTACACCGGCAAGTCCGAAAACCGCGTGCAGATCGTGGCGGAAATCACCCGTTCGCTGAAGATGCTCGCCAGAGAGCTGGACGTGCCCATCGTGCTTTTATCCCAGCTTTCCCGCGCGCCGGAGCAACGGCAGGACCACCGCCCCATGATGAGCGACCTGCGCGAATCCGGCTCCATCGAGCAGGACGCGGACGTCATCATCCTTTTGTACCGCCCGGCTGTGTACGATCCCACCGCCGGAAACGAGGCTTTGGCCATCGTCGCCAAGCACCGCAACGGCCCCACGGGAGACATTGACCTCATCTGGAACGGAAGTATTACCTCTTATCAAAACGTGTCCGACAGGCAATAATGAAAAAAGGAGCGAACACCATGGAAGAACTCACAAACATTCAGGTCATCGTTATGGAAGACGAGGACGGCAACGAAACCGAATACCAGATCGCCGACGAGTTCGACTTTGAAGGCAGACACGTCATCGCCCTCTGCCCGCCGGAAAACGCTTCCGAGGATGAGGACGAGGTCACCTTCTTCTTCTGCGACGGAGACGAGGAGGACTTTGAACTGCTGCCTGTGGAAGACGAAAAGACCGTTGACCAGCTGGCAGGCATTCTGGAAGAGCGCCTGCTTGCCCGCGGCTGATTGAAGGCGATTCCGCATTTTGGCGGCAAAAAAGGTCGTTTCCAGTATCTTTGCCCTGTTTTCGGGCAATTATAGGTTGACCGGCAGGATATTAGGGTGTACAATGCTAACGCTACTTGGTACAATGATCCAATAGATATATAAAAAAGGAGAAAACGAATGTCCGATAATCTCATCAACAACGAAGAACTGTCTGTGGAAGTTGTTACCTTCCAGGATGACGAAGGCAACGAGTTCGATATGGAAATCGTCGACGAGTTTGAGCATGCCGGCAGGAAGTTTGCCGTGCTGGCCGAAATCCACGACCACGAAGAAGAAGGCTGCGGCGATGACGCCTGCGCCTGCTGCGCCGGCTGCGGAGACGACGAGGAAGAAGCCCTTTACATCTTTGAGATCGTAACCGGCGAAAACGGCGAAGAGTTCGTGCCCGTCGAGGACGACAATCTGCTGGACGAACTGTCCACCGTGGTGGAAAACCTGCTCTTTACCGAGGAATAAGCCACAATCGGAGCGAGGATGTTTTACCTTCCCCGCTTTTCCGTATGTTCATTTGGGCAGTCGCGGGGCGGAGCATTTTCCGCCCCGTTCTTTCATGCTTAACGACTTTTTCAGGAGCATATCATGGCGAACATTCCTACTCCGCACATCGGCTGTGCCGATCCCTCCCTCATCGCGCCCACGGTGCTGATGCCGGGAGACCCCCTTCGGGCGAAGTTCATCGCCGAAACCTACCTGAAAGACCCCGTGCTCTTCAACGAGACCCGCGGCATGCTGGGCTACACCGGCACCTATGAGGGGAAACGCGTTTCCGTCATGGGCAGCGGCATGGGCATGCCCTCGGCAATGATTTATTACAACGAGCTGTTCCACTTCTACGGCGTGGACTGCATCATCCGCGTGGGTACCGCCGGCGCCATCCGGGAAGACGTGCGCGTGCGCGACGTGGTCATTGCCATGGCGGCCTGCACCACCAGCGGCGTGAACCGCACGCGCTTCATGGGCTACGACTTTGCGCCCATCGCCACCTTTGAACTGGTGAAAAAGGCGGCGGAACTCGCAGAACAGATGGGCATTGCCGCTCATGTGGGCAACGTGCTTTCCTCTGACGAGTTTTACGGGCACGACGAGGGCCTTGCCCAGCGGTACGGCGAGTACGGCGTGCTGGCGGTGGAAATGGAAACCGCCGGGCTGTACACCCTTGCCGCGAAGTACAACAAGCGCGCCCTTACCATCTGCACCATCAGCGACAGTCTGGTAACCGGCGAGGAAACCACCGCCGCCGAACGGCAGAGTTCCTTCCACGCGATGATGGAACTCGCGTTGAAGACCGCCCCGTAACACACGGCATCGGTATGCCATTTCAGGAGGAGCAGCCATGCCTTTTGACCTCGATTTTGAAGAATCGGTTCAGACGATTTCCAAAAAGCTCGGAACCGTCGCAAAAAATGAAAGCGCCGATGCCCTGCGCGACTTCGTCCGCACTGCCATCCAGCTGGACCTTTCGTTCATGGAGCGCACCGGCGTGTCCGACGGCGAACCCTACGACGAGGACGCCGCCTTTTCCTTCCTCAAGGAAGGGTTAAAGAAAAAAATGCCCCGCATGGCCTATCTGGCAGAGGATTTTGCCGACGCCTGGGAGGCGTATCTGGACGGGGCGGGCTTCATCGAATGGGACTGACGCGTTCATCATTCCGCACGGCACAGTTTGTGCCGTGCTTTTTTTTTGCGCAGAATGCTTGACGCCCGAAACGGCGTTGTCTGCCCCGTTTCCGAACTAAAAGCGCAAAAAATCACAATCTTCCCCCACCCGGCGGAATAAATCCGCGCCTTTCTGCACTGCAACCGGGGAAGCCACACCACTGTTTACAAAAGTTCACGCGTAAAAAAATTTGTCTGAAAATAAAAAGTTTGCCACATGTTACTATTTTGTAGTATATTGTCGAGAGTACATCCATGAAAAGCTAAGGCGTTTTTAGAAAGGACTAACATATGGGCCTTCTAGACGGTTTCGGAAACTCTGTGAAGCGGCGGGTTCAGCAAATCACCCACAATTACAACAGCGTCGTGGGCGAGAGCGCGCACCAATATGCAAAGGGTTTATTACATGTGCCTCATCGCCATCCCTTTGCGCATCTATAACATCATCATGGTCTACTTTTCCTACTCGCGGGAGACGGAAATGTCCCGAACCTGGGGGATGGGCCTTGTGGCTACCCATTTCGCGCTGATGCTGTTTTTTGTTGCTTTTTTGCTCATATCCCTCAGGCAGAAAAAAAAGGCGGAAGCGAGCACCTTCATGAAAGTATTTCAATACGTCGTCGTGGGGGTCATCATGCTTTCAGGCATCGTGTTCGTCACCATCGACCAGCTCGTCACCGCGAATATCACGCCCTTTCTGCTTTCCTGCATCATCACCGGCGCTGTCTTTTTCCTTCGTCCTTCTGCTGCCTTTCTGATTTACGGACTTTCCTACGTTGTGTATTTCGCAGCTTTGGGGCTTACCGTCACCGATGCGCATCTGCTGCTTTCCAACCGCCTCAACGGCATCACCGCCGTAGGTGTAGGTCTTTTGATCAGCGTTCTATTCTGGCACTACAACTATACCAACATCACCCAAAAGCGGCGTATCAAGATCCAGCAGAAGCAGCTGGAGCAGCTGGCGTACTACGATGCGCTCACCAACCTGCCCAACCGGCGCTTTTTAGAGGAGCTGCTCAAGTACGAGTTTGTTTCCATGCAGCGCTGCGGTTCTGAAACAGCGATTATCATACTGGATGTGGACGACTTCAAGCTCATCAACGACACCTACGGTCACCCTGCGGGGGACGAGGTGCTGCGTCAGCTGGGGGAACTGCTGCGAAACAGCATTCGCAGGTCGCACATCGTGGCGCGGTACGGCGGGGAGGAGTTCATCATCCTGATGCCCCAGTCCGGCATGGAGGAAGGCTGCCAACTTGCCGAACAGCTGCGCAGGCTGATTAAAGAGCATGCCTTTACCGCCGGTGCCGTTGCGCTTCCCGTTACCTGCAGTTTCGGCGTTTCACCGCTGCAGTCCGGTCCCACTTTGGGGGACTTCTGCGCCCTGGCGGACAAGGCGCTGTACATTTCGAAGCGAAACGGCAAGAACCGGGTGGAAAAGCTGGAAAGCGCCGACGAGGACCCCTTTCCTTCCGAGATGGGGCATATCACATCCCTGGAGTTAAACGCGCATTCCCAAAAAACAAAGAAGCGGAACTTGCCGAATAGCAAACCAAAGCTAAAACCCCCTCCCATGGGAGGGGGTTTTTCTATTGCATGGTTTCCTGCTTGACTTTCTTGTCCACCACATGGCGGGACGCGAGTTCCTTCGTTACTTCGGATAGGGGAATGCCCATTTCCGCCATCAGCACCAGCGCGTGGTAGCAGAGGTCTGCCAGTTCGTAAACCGTTTCCTCTTTGGCGTCCTTCATGGCGGCGATGATGACTTCGGAACACTCCTCTCCCACTTTTTTGAGTATTTTCTCCCGCCCCTTTTCGAACAGGTAGCTGGTGTAGCTGCCTTCTTTGGGCTGCTCTTTCCGGTTTTGGATGAGCTGCGCAAGTGTTTCGAGGTCAAACCGTTCCCCATCGCCGGAAACGCGGCGAAAAAAGCAGCTTTCTTCCCCTGTGTGGCAGGCGGGGCCCAATGGTTCCACTTCCACAAGCAGAGCGTCCCGGTCGCAGTCCGCGCTGATGCGCACCACCTTCTGCACGTTGCCGCTGGTTTCTCCTTTTCGCCAGAGGGTCTTTCGCGAGCGTGAGAAAAAGCAGGTTCTGCCCTCTTTCAAGGTGATGTTCAGGCTTTCTTGGTTCATGTACACCAGCGTCAGCACGCGACCGGTAGCAGCGTCCTGCACAATGGCGGGAATCAGGCCGTTTTCGTCAAACTTCAGATTGCTGATGCTCATAGCCGCACGGGTATCCCTTCGCTTTGTAAGTATTCTTTGAGTTCCCGGATGGTCAACTCTTTTCTGTGGAAGATGGACGCCGCCAGCCCCGCATCCACGCCCGGAACTTCGCAAAACAGCGTGGAAAAATGCTCTTTTCTGCCCGCGCCGCCGCTGGCGATGACGGGAATGCGCACCGCCGCGCAGATGGCGGAAAGCATTTCCAGGTCGAAGCCCTGCTTCACACCGTCCGTGTCGATGCTGTTGACCACCAGTTCCCCCGCGCCGCTGCGCTCACCCTGCTTCGCCCATTCGATGGCGTCCATACCGGTATTTTCCCTGCCGCCTTTGGCGAATACGGTGAACTTCCCGTCCACCCTTTTTGCGTCGATGGACAGCACCACGCACTGGACGCCGTACTTTTTCGCCGCGCAAAGTATTAAGGAAGGGTCGCGAATTGCACCGGTGTTGACGCTCACCTTGTCCGCCCCGCATTTGAGGACGCGGTCGAAATCCGAAACGTCGTTGATGTTGCCCCCCACCGTCAGGGGGATGAAGATCTCCCTCGCCACGTTCATCAAAACGTCGGTAAACAGGCTTCTGCCTTCGGCGCTGGCGGTAATGTCGTAAAACACCAGCTCGTCCGCGCCGCTTTGATTGTAATATGCCGCCAGAGCGACGGGGTCGTCCACGTCCTGCAAACCTTCGAAGTTTTTGCCCTTCACCACGCGGCCGTTTTTAATGTCCAGACAGGGGATGATGCGCTTGGTCAGCATGGCGGCCTCCTTTTTTCAACGGAGAGGGCTTCGGCAAGGTCCAGCCTGCCCTCATAAAGCGCTTTTCCCACGATGGCGCCGTGTACGCCCAGTTTACTGAGAGCCAGCAAATCCTCCATCGAGGAAATCCCGCCGCTGGCGATGACGTTCAGCCCTTCGATGGTTTTCAACCGCTCGTAAGCGGCAAGGTTGGTGCCTTGTAAGCTGCCGTCCCTTTCAATGTCCGTATAAATCACCGTTTGAACGCCCGTGTCCCGAAGCTTTTGGCAGAAGGCGAAGGCGTCGGTGTCCGTATCCTCCAGCCAGCCGGAAAGGGCGACTTTTCCCTGCCGCGCGTCCACGCCCACGGCGACGCGCGCGCCGTAAGCCGCAAGGGCTTCCTTAAGGAACGCCGGGTCCTTCACGGCGGCGGTGCCTAAGATGATGCGTCCTGCGCCGGCGTTCAGGTAGCGCTTCGCGCGCTCCACATCTCGAATACCGCCGCCGACTTGCACGAACAATCCGCTTTCCTTCACAATGCGCTCCACCACTTCGGCGTTTCGGGACTCGCCTTCCTTCGCGCCGTCCAAATCGACGACGTGCAGATGCGAAGCCCCAAGCAGCGCGAAGCTTTTCGCCACCCGGGGCGGGTCGTCGTCATACACCTTTTTCTGGTTGTAATCCCCCTGAAACAGCCGCACCACGCAGCCTTCCGAAAGGTCAATGGCGGGAAAAATCAGCATGGCAGTTCTCCAAACGCTTTCAAAATCGAAAGCCCCGCGGGGCCGCTTTTTTCGGGATGGAACTGGGCGCCGTACACGCTGCCTTTTTTCACCAGCGCGGGAACTGCAACGCCGTATTCCGCGTCGGCAAGAAGCGCGTCCTCGCACCCTTTTGCGTAATAGGAATGCACGAAGTACATGTGCGCGTTCCTCTGAATGTACTTCACAATCGGATCGTTTTGCACGATGCGAAGGGCGTTCCATCCCATATGGGGGACTTTGAGCCCTTCCGAAAGGTCGGCAGCAAGCGGGCAAACAGCGCCGGGGATGAGGGCAAGCCCTTCGTGTTCGCCGTATTCAGAGCTTTTTTCAAAAAGAAGCTGCATGCCGAGGCAGATGCCCAAAATTGGTTTGCCCAGCGCCGCCTGTTCCTTCAAAAAGTCAAACAGCCCCGCGTCTTTAAGCTTTTCTGCCGCGTCCCCGAAGGCTCCCACGCCGGGGAGTATCAGCTTTTTTGCCCGTTCGAGCTCACACTTTTCTCCGGTGACGATGCTTTTTAACCCCAGATGGTCCAGCGAAGCCCGCAGGGAAAAAAGATTCCCCACGCCGTAATCCACAATGGCAATCATCACAGCGCCCCCTTGGAGGAGGGGATTTCCCCTTCGATGGAAGCGTCATAGCTGACCGCCTTTTGAAGCGCCCGTCCCAGCGCCTTGAACACCCCTTCGATGATGTGGTGGGAGTTGCTGCCCCGCTGCTGGACCACGTGCAAGGTCAGCCCCATGCCGCGGCACAGGGCTGTGAGGAACTCGTCCACCAGCTCGGTATCAAAATCCCCCACCTTTTGGGCAGGGATGGAAAGGTTCCCGTAATACCCCGCTCTTCCCGAAAGGTCCAGATACACCGAAATCAGT
>JBMNTW010000024.1:0-13367 GCA_050945935.1 Christensenellales bacterium | reverse complement strand
CTGGGCGAAGTACGCCCACTGCTCCTCTGCGTTCACGCCGAAGGAGACGTTCTTGCCGCTTTCGGGATTGATCGGCACGGTCTGCACAAAACCCGTCCGCCTGTCCGCCAGTGTGACGCAAACGTCCGCGTTTCCCAGCTTGAAGCCGGTGTGCAGTTCATACCCTTCACGCACGTCCCTGCCCGAAAGAAACACCACCAGATACTCGCCGGGCTGAAGCGCAATGTCCGGCAGCATCCACTTGAAGCGCTCCTCGGGGTCGTCGGACAGCGCGTAGGTGGACAGGGAAACCGGCTCATCGGTGGGGTTGTAAAGCTCCACCCAGGGCGAACGGTCGCCAAAGGAGTCAATCAGGGAATAGCGATTGTCCCGCAGCACCTCGTTGATGCGCACGGGCGTGATGCCCTCTTCAATTGTTGCGGAGGTTTTGGCGGTTGCTTCGTCGTTCTTTACTCCGGGCGTGGGCGCGGAAAAGTACACGATGGCGCCCTTTTCGTTCAGTCCGACGGAGAAGCCCGCCTCCATGCCGGTATCCCACTCCAGCTTCGAGAGCTGGTTTCCGAAGGTGTCGTAAAGGCCGATGAAGTTCTCCTGCCGGTTGATGCCGAAGGAAAGGGTAAAGTCGCCGCTCCCGTCCGAGAAGGGAATCTCGATGTACGCGCCCGGTTCCAGGGTAACGGCAGGCAGGCGGTTTTTATCCGCCTTGTAGGGATCGTCCGTCAAAAAGAACTGGGAAAGCAGCACCGGCCCGGTGCCGTAGTTGTAAAGCTCCACCCAGGTGTACTGCCCGTCCAGCGCGTAGGGCAGGCATTCGGTGATGCGCAGGGTGCCGCCCGTTTCGTCCGGCTGGTTCATGTCCGTCACCGCCCTGCCGGCGTTGGGGGCGTTGGGGGTGGGAACGGTGTAAAACGCGTAGTCGCCGGCGTCCGTTAAACCGTAGGAAACGTCCGTCTGCAGCGCGGGCAGAAGCAGCGTTTGAATCACCGCGCCCGAAGGGGCGGCAAGCTCCAGTTTGGTGCCGCTTTTGGGCAGCTTGAAGCCGGTGCAGAGTCGGTTTTTCGCTCCTTCAATTTCTTCGCAGGCGTAGAGCATCAATGTTTCGCCCGGCTGAACGACCACTTCGGGGAAGTAAAACACGCTTCCCGAGTCGCCGATGCGCGCAATGGAGTAACCGTTCAGATCGATGGCGTGGTCCGAAAGGTTGATGAGCTCGATCCAGTCCGGCGTGCCGTACTCGTCATCAAACAAGCTGCCGGAATTGCTGGAAACCACTTCGGAGATGAAGATCCCCTGCTCTTCCCTTTCGCCCTGTTCCGTTAAAAAGGCAAACAGCAAAAAGGACGCCGCCAAAAGGACGCTCAACAAGAGAATCCAGAAAATACTACCCTTTTGATCGCGCTTTTTCGCCATGTTTCTACCTTCTCCTGAATAGTACAGCGCGCCAGTCGGAAAATCCGGCCGGCGTTCTGCTTTTGTGTTCGTTCAATTGGGGGAATAGCCTTAGCCCAGCAGCTTTTTGATGCGCTCCATGGCCTCGACGGTGCGCTCGCGGTTGCCGAACGCCGTCAGGCGGAAGAAGCCTTCGCCGTTATTGCCAAAGCCGGCGCCGGGGGTGCCGACCACATGGATTTCCTTGAGCAGATAATCAAAGAACGCCCAGGAATCCAAGCCCTTGGGGCAGCGCATCCAAAGATACGGCGAGTTTTTGCCGCCGGTGAACCAGATGGAAAGGCTTTCCAGAGCCTCTGCCATGATGCGGGCGTTTTCCTGATAATAGGAAATGTTTTCCATGCACTGGCGCCTGCCTTCGGGAGTGAGCGCCGCGGCGGCGCCGCGCTGGACGATGTACGGCACGCCGTTGAACTTGGTGGTCTGCCTGCGCAGCCACATGCGGTTCAGCTCGCCGTTCGCAAGCCCCTTCGGTACCACTGTATATCCGCAGCGCGTTCCTGTAAACCCGGCAAATTTTGAAAAGGAGCAGAACTCGATGGCGCATTCCTTCGCGCCGGGAATGGCGTAAATCGACCTCGGCAGCTCAGGGTCCACAATGAACGCTTCGTACGCCGCATCGAAGAAAATAACGGCGTTTTTCGCAAGGGCATAGTTCACCCACGCGGTAAGACCAGCTTTATCGTATACCGCGCCGGTGGGGTTGTTGGGGGAGCAGAGATAGATGATGTCCGCATCCACGCTCTCGTCGGGCAGCGGTAAAAAGCCGTTGTTCTCGTTGGCGTTCATGAACAGGATGCGCCTGCCCGCCATGACGTTGGTGTCCACATAAACGGGGTAGACGGGATCGGGAACAAGGACGGTATTGTCCGCGTCGAACAGGTCCAGCATGTTGCCAAGGTCGGACTTGGCGCCGTCGCTCACGAAGACTTCGCCTTCCTCAAGCGAGATGCCGCGTTCCGCATAATAGGCCAGAATGCTTTCCTTCAGGAATCCGTAGCCCTGCTCCGGTCCGTAGCCGCGGAAGGTTTCCGTCCTGCCCATTTCGGCGGCGGCTTCGCGCATGGCTTCCACGGTGACGGCGGGCAGGGGCAGCGTCACGTCGCCGATGCCCATGCGGATGATGTTCGCTTCGGGGTTGGCCGCGGCGTATTCGTTGACCCTTCTCGCGATTTCCGAAAAAAGATAGCTCTCCTTCAGGGCGCGGTAGTTCTCGTTGATGCGCATGGTTTCCTCCCTTCAGTCCCTGGGTTGACAGTTCAGTTTGGATGCCTTGATGAACTCCCTGAAAAGCGGATGGGCGCGGTTCGGCCTGCTCTTGAATTCCGGATGGAACTGCACCGCCGCGAAGAAGGGATGGTCGGGAAGCTCGATGGCCTCTGCCAGCCTTCCGTCCGGCGAGGTGCCGGAGAACACCAGTCCGGCCTTTTCAAACTGCGTTTTGTACGCGGGATTGACCTCGTAGCGGTGACGATGGCGCTCGGAAATCTCCAGCGCGCCGTACATATTAGCAAGCTTCGTGCCCGGCTTAATGACGCAAGGGTAAGCACCCAGACGCATGGTGCCGCCCAGGGGGATGTTGCCCTGCTGATCGGGCATCAAATCGATGACGCAATGCTCGCACTTGGGCGCGAACTCGCGGGAGTTGGCGTTCTTCAGACCCAGAACGCCCCTGGCGAACTCGATGACCGCCACCTGCAAACCCAGGCACAGCCCAAGGTAAGGTACGTTGTGGGTGCGGGCGTAGTTCGCGGCGGTGATCATGCCTTCGATGCCGCGGTCGCCGAAACCGCCGGGAACGATGATGCCATCGCATCCGGAAAGTTCCCTTGCCACATTGTCCGGCGTGAGCTGTTCGGCGTCCACCCACTTGATGTCCACGTCCGCGCCGTTTTCATAGCCGCCGTGCTTGAGCGCTTCCACCACGGAAAGGTACGCGTCGTGCAGCTGGACGTACTTGCCAACCAGCGCGATGCGGACGGTTTTGGTCAGATCGCCGGCGCGGGTGAGCATGTCGTCCCACTCCTGCCAGTCGAGTTCCTTCGCTTCGATGCCCAGACGCCTGCACACGATTTCAGACATGTTCTGTTCTTCCAGCATCTTCGGCACGCTGTACAAAACGGGCAAAGTGCTGTTTTCGATGACGCATTCCGGCGCCACGTTGCAAAACAGCGAAATCTTCTGCTTGACGGAGGGGTGCATGGGCACGTCGGTCCTGGCGATGATGATGTCCGGCGCGATGCCCAGGCCCTGCAGTTCCCTGACGGAATGCTGGGTGGGCTTGGACTTGTGCTCGCCGGAGAAGGAGATGTAGGGCACCAGCGTCACATGGATGAACAGGCAGTTCTGGCGGCCCACCTCCTGCGCCACCTGACGAACGGCCTCAAGGAAGGGCTGGGACTCAATGTCGCCGGTAGTGCCGCCGATTTCGGTGATGACCACGTCCGCCTTGGTCTTTTCGCCCACGCCGTACACAAAGCGCTTGATTTCGCCGGTGATGTGGGGAATGATCTGGATGGTTTCGCCCAGATACCCGCCGGAGCGCTCGCGGCTGAGCACATTCCAGTACACTTTGCCGGCGGTCAGGCTCGAAAACTGGTTCAAATCCTCGTCGATGAACCGCTCGTAGTGACCAAGGTCCAAATCGGTTTCGGCGCCGTCGTCGGTGACGAACACTTCCCCGTGCTGATAGGGGCTCATGGTGCCGGGGTCAACGTTCAGATAGGGGTCCATCTTCTGAGCGGCAACCTTCAAACCGCGCATCTTGAGCAGCCTGCCCAAAGAAGCCGCGGTAATCCCCTTGCCCAAACCGGAAAGCACACCGCCCGTCACAAAAATGTACTTGGTCATACCTCTATTTCTCCTTCAAAAACTTTATCTGCAGGACCGGTCATGTAGACCGTGTCCTCGGTGTAGCGAATAATCAGCGTTCCGCCCAGCAGGCGCACGAAAATATCCTCGTTTTTCGGGGAAATGCCGTTCAGCACGGCGGCCACAGCCACAGCGCACGCGCCCGTGCCGCAGGCCAACGTTTCGCCGCTGCCCCGCTCCCACACGCGCATTTCAAGGTGCGTCGGGTCAATCACTTTGACGAACTCGGTGTTCACCCGTTCGGGGAACAGGGGCGAACGCTCGTAAGAAGGACCGATCTTTTCAAGGTCAAGGTCCATAATCTCAGGCAAAAAAAGCACGCAGTGGGGGTTCCCCATGCTCACACAGGTGATGCGGCGCAATCCTCCGGCAAGCTCCACCTCGCGGTTGATGACGGAATCGCCTGAAAGCGTACAGGGAATGTCATCAGGGTGAAGCTTGGGCGGCCCCATGTCCACCTTCGCGGCGGTTGCGAAGCCGTTTTCAACGGTCAGCTCCAGCGTTTTGATGCCGCTTTTGGTCTCCACCGTTATCACGTTTCTTTTCGCCCTGCCGGAATCGTGCAGATATTTCCCAACACAGCGCACGCCGTTTCCGCACATGCTGCCTTCGCTGCCGTCGGCGTTGAACATGGTCATTCTGCCGTCCGCCACGTTCGAAGGACCGATGAGTATCACGCCGTCCCCACCGATGCCCAACCGCCTGTCCGAAAGCTTCACGGCGAGTTCTGACGGGTTTTTTACCGTCTGGTCGAAGGTGTCGAAATAAATGTAGTCGTTGCCACAGCCCTGCATTTTCGTGAAGCGTAGTTTCATGCTGCCTCCCTGCCGCACCGGCCGTCCCAATGAAATAATTTGAACCCGCGTGGCGGGCATATCGTCGTTCTCGCTGCTATTATCTTACGACTTGCGCGGGTCTTTTACAGCCCCCGTTGACTTTTTCGGCAAACGCCCTCCCGAACGCGGCACAAACCGCCGTTTTGCCGGGAAACCGCTGCCACAAACCTGTGCAAATAATTAACCAATCTATTATACTGACTGTCTGATGGAGCGTCAATCCCTCCGCCAAACGAGAAAAAGGCGAAGGTGCGAACCTTCGCCTTTTGAATCAGCGGATTATTCGGCCTGCAGATGGTTGATGTCCACAACCTCCAGCCCTTCGATGCGGAAGTTTTCCAGCAGGCAGTCCGCCACGGCGTTGGCGGTGTCCAGCGCCGTGAAGCAGGGGGTGCGCCGCTCCACCGCGCGCCTGCGGATGCGCATGCCGTCCCGGGCAGGCTCCCTTCCCTTGGCTGTGGTGGAGATGACGTAGGTAATCGCGCCGCTGTCAATCAGGGAAAGGGCGTTGTCGCCGCCGCTTTCGTGGATCTTGCCCACGCGGATGGCGGGAATGCCCGCTTCCGCCAAAGCTTTGGCGGTGCCTTCGGTGGCGTAAATCTTGAAGCCCAGGCGCTTGTACTTTTCCGCCAGGGCGGGAAGCTCCCACTTGTCCGAATCCCTTAGGGTGAAGAACGCGCCGCCGGTGCGCTCCAGCCGGTATCCCGCCGCCACAAGGCCTTTATAGAGCGCTTCCGCCATGGTTTTCGCCACGCCCAGCACTTCGCCGGTGGACTTCATTTCCGGCCCGAGGGAGATGTCCACGTCGGACAGCTTCTCAAAGGAGAACACCGGCACTTTAACCGCCACATAATCTCCTTTTTTGTAAAGGTCGGTGCCGTAGCCCATGTCCGACAGCTTTTCGCCCAGCATACAGCGGGTGGACAGGTCCACCATCGGCACGCCGGTAACCTTGCTGATGTATGGTACGGTCCTGGACGAGCGTGGATTGACTTCGATGACGTACAGCTCGTTCTCGTAAATGACGTACTGGATGTTGATCAGCCCTTTGACGCGCAACGCGTGGGCGAGCTTCTTGGACTGGTCCACGATTTTCTGCACCATTACCCTGCCGATGGTGTCCGCCGGCCAGACGGCAATGGAGTCGCCCGAATGGATGCCCGAGCGCTCGATGTGGCGCATGATGCCGGGGATGAGAATGTCCTCCCCGTCGCTGATGGCGTCCACCTCCACCTCGGTGCCCATCAAATACTTGTCGACGAGCACCGGCCCGTTCAGCCCGTTTTTGAGAATGGCTTCCATATACTCCACCACTTCGTCAGGACCGAAGGCGATGGTCATGTTCTGCCCGCCCAGCACATAGGAAGGCCGCACCAGCACCGGATAGCCCAGTTCCCCGGCGGCGGAGACCGCCTCTTTCACCGTTTCCACACCGAATCCCTTCGGGCGGCTGATGTTCAGTTCCTCAAGCAACTCCTCAAAGCGCTCCCTGTCCTCCGCCCTGTCGATGCTGTCCGCCGAGGTGCCCAGGATGTTCGCGCCGCTTTGCGCTAAAAACTTTGTCAGCTTAATCGCCGTCTGCCCGCCGAAGGACACCACCACGCCGAAAGGCTTTTCGGTTTCGAGTATGCCGGAAACATCCTCCGGCGTGAGGGGTTCGAAGTACAGCCTGTCCGCCGTGTCAAAATCCGTGCTGACGGTTTCGGGGTTGTTGTTGACGATGACCACGTCGAACCCTTTGCGCTTCAGCGCCCACACGCAGTGGACGGAGGCATAGTCAAACTCCACACCCTGACCGATGCGGATGGGCCCCGAGCCGAACACCACCACGGTCTTCTTCTCGCCTTCCGCAGCCCTCTTGCTCTCGATGAACTCTTTGGCTTCGTTTTCGCCGCCGAAGGCGCTGTAGAAATACGGCGTCTCGCAGGGGAACTCGCCGGCGCAGGTGTCCACCATGCGAAAACCCATGGGGACGCGCTCGGGCGGTTTGCATCCGGAAAGTTTCTCTATCACCCAGTCCGGCCAGCTCTGGGCCTTGGCTTTTCGGTAAAGTTCACTCGTCAGCTCGCCCTTACTAAGTTCCAGCTCGGTGAGCGCGAGGTTTTTGAGCTTCATCACGAACCACTTGTCGATACCCGTAACACCGCAGATGTATTTGGGGGAAATGCCGCGAAGCAACGCTTCGTAAACCGCGAACAGGCGCGTGTCGTCGCAGCGGTGCAGCCTGTCCTCCACCTCGTAATCCTCTAAAGCGGCGAGTTCCGGCAGTCTCGGCCAGCCGAGCCCCAGTTCCGCGCCCCGCACAGCCTTCATCAGCGCTTCCTCGAAGGTGATGCCGATGGCCATCACCTCTCCCGTCGCCTTCATCTGGGTGCCCAGCGTCCTCGTGGCGTAGGCAAACTTGTCAAACGGCCATTTGGGAAGCTTGACCACCACATAATCCAAAGCCGGCTCAAAGCACGCGCTGGTTTTGCCTGTGACGGCGTTTTTGATTTCGCCCAAGTCATAGCCCAGAGCGATTTTTGTGGCGACTTTGGCAATGGGGTAGCCCGTCGCCTTGCTGGCCAGCGCCGACGAGCGGGACACCCTGGGGTTGACCTCGATGACCGCGTACTCAAAGCTGCCCGGGTTCAGGGCAAACTGGCAGTTGCACCCGCCGACAACACCCATGCTGTCCACGATTTTCAGCGCCGCGCGGCGGAGCATCTGGTACTCTCTGTCCGCCAGCGTCACCGCCGGGGCGATGACGATGGAATCGCCGGTGTGCACGCCCACGGGGTCCAGATTTTCCATGGAGCAGACGGCGATGGAGTTGCCCATCTTGTCCCGCATGACCTCGAACTCGATTTCCTTCCATCCGGCGACGGACTTTTCCACCAGAATCTGGTGGATGGGCGAACTGCGAAGGCCGTTCAGGGCGATCTGCTTCAGTTCCTGCTCGTCCTGCGCCACGCCGCCGCCCGTGCCGCCCAAAGTGAATGCCGGACGCACGATGACGGGGTAGCCCGCTTCGTTGGCAAAGCGGATGGCGGTGGGCAGGTCGTTGGCGATGACGGAAGGAATTACCGGTTCGCCGATTTGCTCCATAGTCCCTTTAAAAGCCTTGCGGTCCTCCGCCCTGTGGATGGTTTCGGGGTCCGCGCCAAGAAGGCGCACGCCCTGTTCCTCTAAAAACCCTTCTTCCGCCAGCTGCATCGAAAGGGTGAGCCCCGTCTGCCCGCCTAAGGTCGAAAGGATGCCGTCCGGCTTTTCCTTTAAGATGATGTTCTTCAGCACAGGAATGGTCAGCGGTTCGATGTACACAGCATCCGCCATCGCCCTGTCCGTCATAATCGTGGCGGGGTTGGAGTTTACCAGCACCACCTGCACCCCTTCTTCCCGCAGGGCGCGGCAGGCCTGGGTTCCGGCGTAGTCAAACTCGGCGGCCTGACCGATCACGATGGGCCCCGAGCCGATCACCATTACTTTTTTCAGCGTTTTATCCAGCGGCATGTTCAGTCCTCCAGCATTTTGGCAAAACGGTCAAACAGAAAACCGGTATCCTGCGGGCCGGCACAGGCTTCCGGGTGGAACTGTACCGAAAAGGCGTTGTGCTCTTCCCAGTCCACCCCTTCGCAGGTGTAATCGTTGGCGTTGACGAAGCTTTCCTTCGCCCCTTTTGGCAGCGTTTCGGTGAGCACGGCGTAACCGTGGTTCTGGCTGGTCATGTACAGCCTGCCGGTCGACAAATCCCGAACGGGCTGGTTCGCGCCCCGATGCCCGTACTTCAAACGGCTGGTTTTTGCGCCAAGGGCAAGGGCTAAAAGCTGGTGCCCAAGGCAGATGCCCAAAGTGGGCAGCTTGTGCTGCGCGAGTTTGCTCAACTGTGCAATGATTCCCGTGTTTTCCGCAGGGTCGCCCGGTCCGTTGCTCAGCACCAGCCCTTCGGGGGAGAAGGCAAGGATTTCCTCCGCCGTGGTGTTTGCAGGCACGCGGATGACGCGCAGGTTCCGTTTCGCCAGTTCCCTTGCGATGTTTTCCTTCGCCCCGAAATCCCAAAGCACCACCCGTTTGCCGTCTTCCGGACCCATCTGGGTGATCGCGTCGCAGGTGACGGCATTGACCGCGCCGGCGACTTTGTAGTTTTTCAGTTCATGCTTCTGCTCTTCTGAAAGGGAAAGTTCCGACTGGATGCGCGCGTTCATCACGCCCTGTTCGCGGATGATGCGGGTCAGGGCTCTGGTGTCCACACCGTACAGCCCGATCACGCCCTTTTCTTTAAGAAAGGTGTCAAGATCTCCTTCGCTCCTGAAATTGGAAGGGTCCTGACACCATTCATGTACGACGTATGCGGATAGTTTGGGGGTTTTGCTTTCAAAGTCCGAAGGAATCACCCCGTAATTGCCGATGAGCGGGAAGGTCTGCAGCACGATCTGACCGAAAAAGCTGGGGTCCGTGATGGTTTCCAGATAGCCCGTCATCGAAGTGGAAAACACCAGCTCTCCGGTAACGTCCCCGTCGGCGCCAAACCGCAAACCGGGGAACACCATGCCGTTTTCCAGCAGGATATAAGCCTTTTGCATCCGTAGTCACCTCAAAATCTTTGCATAGTTAAGCGCGCTTGACGCGCGCGTTGCCAACTGTGTTTGCGAAGGGACATGGCAAAGCATCGCTCAGCCGTTGTAGGAAGCGATGATGGAAGCTGCGATTTCCCTTCGGGTGGTGCGGCGGTCCATCGCCTGTTTTTCAATGTATTTATGCGCCTGGGGCTCCGTCATGCCGGCGTGTTCGATGAGCAGGCACTTCGCCCTGTCCACCTGCTTCATCTCGTCGATGCGGCGCAAAAGCTCCACGTTTTTCGTCTTCAGGCTGAGCATGCGCTTTCTGGACGCAGACGCGATTTTCAGCGCCTGGTGAAACAGCTGGACGTTCAGCGGCCACTCCACCACGATGACGCCGTAATCCTCCACCTTTTGCGCCAGTTCGCTGCTCAGTTCCCGCTTTGCCACCAGCAGAACCCCCGCGGTGGTGCGTTCCGATGCGGCGGCGGCGAGCTCGTGGCCGAACTCGTCGGGCAGCTGCGTGTGGATGAGCACCAGCTCGTAATCGTTTTCGATGAACAGCCTGCGGGCCTCGGCGCCGCTTTTGGCGTGGGACGCAGCCACGCCTGCGGAATCGTGCAGCAGTTTTTCGTAAAAGGCGACGCCCTTATCCGCGCCGCAGACGATGAGTGCGGACTCCAAAGTGTCGCCTCCTTCCTTCCGCTAAAATTCAGATCCGGTGGAAATACAGGTCGTGATCGAAGGCATCGGGGTTAGGGGCGGCCTTGTACTGCTCGTATTCCGCCTCTTTGAGGGCGATGTAGCAGTCGATCACGCTCTGGGGCAGCACGGTTTTTAAAAACTCGCTCTGCTGCGCCTCGTTCAGCGCTTCGCCAAGGCTTCCCGGCAGCGGCTTCATGCCGTGACCCGGTTTTCCCAGGTCAACGTCGCAGGGCGGCATCAGCGGAAGCTCTTTCTCGATGCCCTCCAACCCTGCATGAATCAGCAGGGCAAAGGCGATATACGGGTTGATGGCAGGGTCCGGCGAGCGTACTTCCATTCTGGCGTAATCTCCGGCGGCGTCCGGAATGCGCACCATGGCGGAGCGGTTGCCGTACCCCCAGGAAATCGTGCCCGGCGCTTCCATCACGCCCAGGCGGCGGTAGGAGTTGGTCAGCGGATTGAGGAAGAGGGACATGTGCCTTGCGTATTTCAAAATACCGGCAAGGAAGCGGGACGCAGGGTCCTCGCCCTTTTCGGCAATGCGGTCGGTGATGTTCTGACCGCGCGCGCCGATGGAAATGTTCACGTGCATGCCGCTGCCGGGCTGGTTTTTTAAAGGCTTTGGCATGAAGGAGGCGTACAGCCCGTTGGACGCCGCGGCCATGCGCACCACCGACTTGAAGGCAAACAGGGCGTCTGCCGCGCTCATCGGGTCAGAGGGTCTAAAGTCCACCTCGTTCTGGCCGGGGCCGCGCTCGTGGTGGGAGCATTCGGGCTGGATGCCCATCTCCTCCAGCGTTAAGCAGATTTCCCGGCGCACGTTTTCCGCCTTGTCGAAGGGCGCGGTATCGCAATAGCCGGCGTCGTCCTGAGGGGTCAGGGTGGGCCTGCCCCGTTCGTCCAGCTCAAAGAGGTAGAACTCGCATTCCCCCGCCATGCGCACGGAAATCCCCGCCCGGCGCGCGCGCTCCACGGCGTTGGCGAGTATCCTTCTGGGGTCGCTTTCCAGCTTTCTGCCGCCGCTTTTTTCCACGCGGCAGTAAAGCCGCGCCACGCGCCCCTGCTGGGGCCGCCAGGGCAGAATCGCCAGCGTGGTGGGGTCGGGCCTGAGCAGAAGGTCGGAATCCGCCACGCCGGAAAAGCCCCGCACTGCGGAGCCGTCAAAGGAGATGCCCTTTTCAAAAGCCCTTGGCAGTTCGCTCACCATGATGGACACGTTCTTCTGCCTGCCCATCAGGTCGCAGAAGGCGAGCTTGACGAACTTGACGTCGTTCTCCTGGGCAAATCGGATGACTTCCTGAACCGTGTAGTCCATTGTTGCTACTCCTGTGGTCAATGATGGGTGTAATGGCTCTTGTAGGGGTTGGCGGTGTTGGGCACGAGCACCACGAAGTCGCCCAAAAGCGCTTCCTCCTCGTTCACGCCGAAGATGCCGCAGAACTCTTTAATGTGCGGCGCGATTTCGTCCATATCTTCCTGCGTCGCAAGCCACGCGTTCACCTGGGCGGGCAGCCCGGGGGGTACTTCGCTTGTTTTTAGCACAATTTTTCCGCCGTGCATGCCGGTGCCGCAGAAGTCGCCGGTGATGGGGCGGTCGTTTTCCGTCATGCCCAGCACCACGATCAGCCCTCCCGCCTGGTACTCCCCCAGGAAGGAACCCGTTTTTCCGCCCACGACGATGACGGGCACGGCGTCCTTATACGCCTTCATGTGGATGCCGGCGCGATAGCCCACGTCCCCTTTGATGAACAGCTTTCCGCCGCGCATGCCGTAGCCCGCGCCGTCGCCGCAGTTGCCGAACACGCGAATGACGCCTTTGTTCATCGTGTCCGCCGTGGCGTCCTGCGCGGAACCGCGGACGTTGATCTCGCTGCCGTCCAAATATGCTCCAAGGGCGTTGCCCGGAGTGCCTTCGATGTGAATCTTTTTCCCCTTCACGCCGGCGGCAATGTAGCGCTGGCCGCAGCAGTTTTCGATTTTGATTTCCGGGTATCCGCTGTCTCTCACCAGTCGTGCGAGCTCGGTGTAGTGCATATCCTTCGCGTCAATGATCATACCGCACCTCCCAGCAGTCGTTGGCGGTCCTTTTTTGAATAGGCCATGAGCTGGGGACGTTCCTTCAGAAGCTCGAAGTCCACTTCGTTCAAAGGCGTCCGGTTTCGAATCATCGCGGTGTAAATGCCCGAACGGGAAACGTCCCCCGCGAGAATGAAGCCCTTCAAAACGCCGTTTTTGGTAATCAGGCGCTTGTATCCGCCTTCGCTTTTCACCACATGGCTCTCTCCGTCGTAACTTCCCGCCGTGGCGATGTGCAGTCCGAAGAATCCCCCGGCGTTCAGCGGAATCGCCTGCTCAAAGGGCGATTCCTGCCCCGCCATCGTGCGCCCGGCGCTTTCACCCTGAAGATAGGCGTTGGGCAGCAGGGCGAGTATGCGGGAGGAGCCGATGGTCAGGTCATGGCATTCCGTGCAGTCTCCCGCGGCGAAAATATCCGGCAGGGATGTTCTTCCGCAGGAGTCGATGACGATGCCGCGATTGACAGCGGCACCCGCTTCCTTCAAAAGTTCCACGTTGGGGCGCACGCCCACAGCCACCACCAGCGCGTCAAAGGACAGCGCCCTTCCGTTGGTCAGTTCCACCCAGGCGTCCCCGAAGCGGGCGGCGGATGTGCCGAGGTGGAACGTCACGCCGGCGTCTTCTGCGGCTTTTTGCACCAGAGCGGAACCGGTTTCGTCCAGCACGCTGGGAAGCACCCTATCCGCCATGTCGATCACGTCGATGGCCTTGACCTTTCCCGCCAGCGCTTCGGCGCATTTCAGGCCGATCAACCCTGCGCCGAGTATCATCACCTTGCTGTTTTCGTCCACGCTTTTTTGAAGGTTCAGCGCGTCGTCCAGCGTCATGAAAAAGTGACGGTTCTTCACGCGGTCCAGCCCTTCCACCGGCGGCACAAAGGGGCGGGAGCCCG
>JBMNTW010000023.1:0-13869 GCA_050945935.1 Christensenellales bacterium | reverse complement strand
AGGTCGCTCTTGCCCAGCGCGGTGCCGCCGCCCAGGAAGTCCACAAAGCCGCCCACATGCACCGTGGGATCGAGCTTCGCGTCAATGGTCACCTTGGCAATCATCGAGGTCATGGTGGTCTTTCCGTGGCAGCCGGCAACGCCCACCACCGTGCCGTACTGACCGCTGATCTGCCCCAGCAGCACGCTTCTTTCCATTTCGGGAATGCCTAAGCGCTTCGCCTCCACCCTTTCGGGGTTTTCGGGCTTGATGGCGGCGGAATAGACGACCAGAGCCGCGCCGTGGACGTTTTCCTCCCGCTGGCCGATCGTCACGGGGATTCCCATGTCCCTCAAAGGCTGGGTGAAAAGGGATTCGCCCCTGTCCGAACCGGTGACCTCGTAGCCGAGGTTTTTGAGCATCATCGCCAAAGCGTTCATGCTCGTTCCGCCGATGCCGATCAGATGAATGCGCTTGCTCTTGTAATCGCGGATATCAACTGCCATTGGAATACCTTCTTTAATCGTTATTTGCCTGTTTCATTATAGCCCCTAGCAGTATATTTGAGCAAGCCGCGCGGGGTGAAAATCCTGACAAGGCCGAACACTGCGTTTCCACAGGCGAACGGTGGCGAACTTTGCCGCGGGCGGCGTTTTGCGCTTTTTGCCCTTGCCAAACGCCAATAAACGAACTATAATACTTGCAATATGCAAAACATTCGGAAAGGGAAGAACCTGTAACAGGGTTTGGAGCACTGCCTTGAACAAAATCACCCGCAGCGAGCGCATCGCCATGATCCTACTGATGCTCGCGCAGAAGCCGAACAAACTGCACACTCTCACCGAGTTTGCGGAAAAGTTCGGCTGCGCGAAGTCCACCTTGAGTGAAGACATGTCCGCCCTGAAGAAAGTGCTTTCCCAGCACGGGCTGGGCAGGATTGAGACCGTCCCCGGCGCCGCCGGCGGCGTGAAGTACCTAATGGGCTCCACGCCGGAGCAGAACATCGCCTACATTCAGTCCATCTGCGACATTTTAGCCAGCCCTTCCCGCATTCTGCCCGGCGGATTTTTGTACACCGTAGACCTTTTCTCTGACCCCACCTACATCCGCAAACTTGGCGAGATCATCGCCGCCCAGTATTACGGCGCGGAGCCGGACGTGGTGGTCACAGTGGAGAGCAAGGGCGTTCCCATCGGCTTGATGGTGGCGCAGGCTCTGGGCAAGAACCTCGTCGTCGCCCGAAGGGACAGCAAGGTCACCGAAGGCTCGGTGGTGACGCTGAACTACCTTTCCACCTCCTCCAAGCGTCTTCAGACCATGTCTCTGGCCCGCCGCGCGGTACGCGAAGGCCAAAAAGCCTTGATTGTGGACGATTTTGTCAAAGGCGGTGGAACGGTGGGCGCCATCTGTAATATGATGAAGGAATTTGCCGTCACCGTGGTGGGCGTGTGCTCGCTGGTGGCTTCCGCCCAGGCGCCCCAAAGAAGGATTCGGGATTTCCGCACCCTGATGGTGCTGGACGGCATCGACGAAGAAGCGGAAAAAGTATCCATCCGCCCGGCGGACTGGCTGGTCAACAGCAAATGAATCATCGGTCCACCCAGAATTTTGGCCACAAACACAAAGGCAGTCACAGCGCCGCCCCCTGCGTCCTGCCCTGCCTTTGCTTTCCCTTTGGCAAACTTGACAGGGCACGAAACCTGCCCTACAATTGTATTGACGTAAATTTGCCCGCTCATGATACTGCGGGCTTTTTCATGCGCCATACCGTTGACTGATATGCGGAGGTCCTATGACGATCGTTCCCATTCTCCTTGCCGCGGGCGAGGGAAAGCGCATGCGTTCCGAAACGGCGAAGGTTCTCCATCCGGTGCTGGGCGTTCCCATGATCCGCCGGGTGATGGAGGCCGCGGCCGTTCCCGGAGCGGAGCGTCCCGTGGTGGTGGTTGGCCACAAAAAGGAGCAGGTCATCGCCGAACTGGGCGACGAAGCGCGCTTCGCCGTGCAGGAGCAGCGCCTTGGCACCGGCCACGCGGTGATGATGGCGAAGGAGTACCTCACGGGCAAACAGGGCTATGCCCTGATACTCGCCGGAGACATGCCGCTCCTGAAAAAGGAAACCGTGCTCGCCCTTGTGCGTGCCGCAGAAGGAAAGGCCGTGGCCCTGCTTTCCGCGGTACTTGCCGACCCCACAGGCTACGGCAGGATTCTTCGGGATCAGGACGGGAACCTTCAATCCATCGTGGAGCACAAGGACGCGACGGACGAGCAGAGGGCCGTCAGGGAAGTCAACGCCTCGGTCTACTGTTTTGATATTGAGAGTCTGCTCTCCTCCCTGGACCGTTTAACCAACAACAATGCCCAGGGCGAGTATTATCTTACGGATTGTGTGGAAGATATCGTGAAAGCCGGAAAAAAAGCGGCGGTGCTTTGCTGCGATGACCCGGCGGAATGCATGGGCGCGAACGATCCTGCGCAGCTCGCGGAATGCGAGCGGCTGCTGAAGCTCCGGGCCTGACTCCAACCAACGAACGTTATCATTCAAATTTCTGGAGGAAATTGTTATGACGTCTAACGGCAGCTTTACCCTCGGCCAGCACATCAAGGTCTTTGCCGGCAACGGCTCACCGGAGCTGGCGGCGGAAATCGCCGCGCTTCTGGGCGCGGAAGTGTCCAAGTCCCGCGTCCGCCGCTTTGCGGACGGCGAAATCGCCGTCGACCTTGACGAAACGGTCCGCGGGTGCGACGTGTTTGTGATCCAGTCCACCTGCCCGCCGGTGAACGACAACCTGATGGAGCTCCTTCTGATGATGGACGCCTTCAAGCGCGCCTCCGCAGGCAGGATTTTCGCCGTCATCCCCTATTACGGCTACGCCCGTCAGGACAGGAAGGCCAAGCCCAGGGAGCCCATCGCCGCCAAACTCGTGGCGGACATGCTCACCGTTGCCGGCGCTTCCGCCGTGCTGACCATGGACCTGCACGCCAAGCAGATTCAGGGCTTCTTCGACATTCCCGTCGACCACATCTCCGGCATTCCGGTGCTCGCCCAGCACTATCTGGAGCGCCACTTTGACGGTCCGGACCTGGTGGTCGTTTCCCCCGACCTCGGCTCCGTTGCCCGCGCCAGAAGCTTCGCCAAGCGCCTGAACGCGCCCCTTGCCATCATCGACAAGCGCCGCCCCGCTCCCAACATGAGCGAGGTGATGAACATCGTCGGCGACGTGAAGGACAAGCGCGCCATCATCATCGACGACCTTTTAGACACCGGCGGCACCTTCATCAACGCCGCCAAGGCCGTTATCGACGTGGGCGGCGCCAAGGAAGTGTACGGCTGCTGCACCCACGGCCTGCTTTCCCAGAACGCGGTGCAGAACCTGATGGACTCCCCCGTGAAGGAAGTCGTTCTGCTGAACACCGTTCCCGTTCCCGAAGAAAAACGCTGCGAAAAGATCCGCCTGCTTTCCGTCGCTCCTGTCTTTGCCCAGGCAATCCAGTTCATCTGCGAGGACAGGCCCATCAGCAAACTCGTCGAGGTGTAATTCCGCCATGTTCGTTTTCGTCGGCCTGGGGAACCCGGATGCAAAATACAGGTACACCCGCCACAACAGCGGCTTTCTGGCGCTGGACTTTCTGGCGGAGCGCCTTGGCATCACCTTTGGCAAGCGTTTGGGCAAATCCATGGTGGGCGAAGGCCGCGTCGGCACCCAGCGCGTCGTGCTCGCAAAGCCGCTGACCTACATGAACAACAGCGGCGAGGCCGTGGTGGAACTCATCAACTGGTATAAGATCGACCCGGCGGAGGAACTTGTGGTCATTTATGACGACATCGACCTCCCCGCCGGGGAGATTCGCGTGCGCAGTAACGGCGGTTCCGGCACCCACAACGGCATGCGCTCCATCATCTACCTCACCGGAACGGAAAGCTTCCCCCGCATACGGGTGGGAATCGGCAAGCCGTTGCCTGAATGGGACCTGGCCGCCTACGTGCTTTCGGTGTTTTCGGAGGAGGAAAAGGAAACCATCAAAAAAGGGCTTGAAAACGCGGCGGACGCGGCGCAGCTCATCCTGAAAGATGGCATTTCCGCTGCGCAGCAGAAATACAATGTCAAAAAGCGGAAAAAGGACGAACCCGCCGAAACGCCAAAGGCCGAGCAAAGCGAAGCGGCGGATACGAAAAACGCATAATTGGACCGATGTCGCGGCATGACCGTGCAGTCGGATTTGGAAAATGCCGCAAGTTTGCGGCATTTTAACCTAACAATAGACTTGTCGAAATCGTCCGCAGGGCTTTTTCGTCCACCTGAAGGCAATACCGCAGAATCCGCGCAAAAATGACCGATTATACGAATCTTCTCAACCTGCTCGGCCGTTCGGAGGAATTCCTGCGGCTGAAAAAAACATCCGGGGAGGGCGATGGGCCCTGCTCGGTTTTTGGCGTTTCGGAAGAAGCGGCGCCCTTCCTCATCGCCGCACTGACCGAAGGCGGCAAAAGCGCCCTTGTGGTCACCGCCAACGAGCGGGAGGCGGGCAAGCTCGCCGACCGCCTCTCTCCCCTTTGCGGCGCATCCGTGGTGGAACTGCCGCCCAGGGAAGTGCAGTTTCGCTCCTTTTACGCCAGAAGCAGGGAGATCGCGACTGCCCGCATCGCCGCCATCGACAGGGTGACCAACGGGGAGCCCTTCGTCCTTGTGGCGGGCGCGGAAGCGGCGATGCAGCGCATGGCACCCCCTTCCGCCTTCACATCCGCCGCCCATGTGCTACGCACGGGCGACAGGGTGGACCTAGAACAGCTTGCCGAACAGCTTCGCCGCGCGGGGTACGAGCGCGTTGCCAAGGTGGACGCCGTCGGGCAGTTCCGCATTGCCGGCAGCCTGTTCGACGTGTTCCCCACGGGGTCGGAAACGCCGTACCGCGTGGAGTTCTTTGACGACGAGGTGGACGGCATCCGCACCTATGACCCCGTTACCCAGCGCTCGGTGGGGACGGTGGATGCGGTGCGCGTTTCCCCCGCGGTGGAAGCGCCCCTTTCGCAGGAAGCCATCGACCGCGCGCTGCAGCTCCTTTCCCAAACCAAAAGGAAAAAAGCCCTCGCACCCCTTTGCGAAAGGCTGGCAGACTCCCTGCAGGGCGGCGACGGGGATGTGGCGGACGCGCTTCTGCCTTTGCTGTTCGAGCCGGCGAATCTTTCGGACTATCTTCCCGAAGGCGCGCTGACCATCGTCGTCGAACCCGCCGTGGTGGACGAACACGCCCGGGAACGTCACGACCGCTTCGCGGAAGCCCTGTCCCAGGCATTGACGGACGGGGACGCCCTGCCCGTGCAATCGGAGCTTTACCTTGCGCCCGAACCCTTCTGGCAGATGCTGGACCATCCGAGCACCGTCTGCCTGTTTGCCTTCATGCGCACATTTTCGCGCATACGGCCCGAAGCGCTGTTTCGCTTCGAGGCCCATTCCCCCGCGCGGTACAACGCGGCGCTGCCCCAGCTGGCGTCCGACCTTCGCCAGCTGAAGTTCCGGGGCGTTACCGTTTTGCTGTTTGCCGGCTCCCGCGCCCACAAACTGCAAGAGGACCTGCTGGCGCTGGATTTTGAAGCCGTCTTGATGCCCGAACTTTCCCGCACGCCCTTGCCCGGGGAGGTGCTCATCCTTTCCCAGGGCCTGCCCTGCGGATTCGAGCTTCCGGAGCAGAAGCTTTCCGTCTTCTCCGAGCCGGACATTTACGGCAGCCGCAAAGCCGCGGTGAAGCCCGTCAAGCGCAGGGAGGTCACCCGTTTCGACATTTTCGCCGACTTGAAAATCGGCGATTTGGTGGTGCACGAGTCCTACGGCATCGGCGTGTTCAAGGGCATCGTCAAGCTCACCGCCAACGGCACCACCCGGGACTTCATGCAGCTGCAGTACGCGGGCACGGATAAGCTCTATGTGCCCACCGACCAGCTTGACCGGGTGCAGAAATACATCGGCACCGGCGAGGACAAATCGCCCAAGCTCTCCAAGCTCGGCGGCGGCGACTGGAACCGCTCCGTGGCGAAAGTGCGCCAGAGCGTCAAGGAGCTGGCGTTCGACCTTGTCAAGCTCTACGCCGACCGCAAGGCCACCCCGGGCTTCGCCTTCTCCCCCGACTCCCCCTGGCAGCGCCAGCTGGAGGAGGCCTTCCCCTACGAAGACACCCCCGACCAGGCCACCTCCCTCGCCCAGATCAAGGCGGACATGGAAAGCCCCGTCATCATGGACAGGCTGCTCTGCGGCGACGTGGGCTACGGCAAAACCGAAGTGGCGGTGCGCGCCGCCTTCAAGGCGGTGCAGGACAGCAAGCAGGTCGCCTTCCTTGTGCCCACCACCGTGCTCGCCTCCCAGCATTACCAGACCCTTTGCTCACGCTTTGCCGGCTTCCCCGTCAGAGTGGAACTTTTATCCCGCTTCCGTTCGCCCGGAGAGCAGGCGGCGGTCATCAGGGGACTGAAGGACGGCTCGGTGGATGTGGTGGTCGGCACCCATGCCCTGTTGGGCAAGCGGGTGGAGTTCAAGGACCTGGGCCTTTTAATCATCGACGAGGAGCAGCGCTTCGGCGTGGGGCACAAAGAGGCCATCAAAAACATCAAGCGCAGTGTGGACGTGCTGACCCTCACCGCCACCCCCATTCCGAGAACGCTACACATGGCGCTGTCCGGCCTTCGTGACATGAGCGTCATCGAAACGCCGCCGGAGGAGCGCTACCCCGTTCAGACCTATGTGATGGAATACTCCGACTCGCTGGCAAAGGATGCCATCGAGCGGGAGCTCGCCCGGGGGGGTCAGGTGTTTTTCCTGTACAATCGGGTATCCTCAATGGAACGGTTCGCCTCGTACTTGCGCGAACTCGTGCCGGACGCGCGCATCGCCATCGCCCACGGCCAGATGGCGGAAGGCAGGCTGGAGCGCACCATGCTGGCGTTCATGGAGCGGGAGTACGACGTGCTCCTTTGCAGCACCATCATCGAATCCGGGCTGGATATTCCCAACGCCAACACCATGATCGTATACGACGCGGACCACATGGGTTTAGCCCAGCTGTACCAGCTGCGCGGCCGCGTGGGGCGCTCCAACCGCATCGCCTACGCCTATTTCACCTTCCGAAGGGACAAGGTGCTGAGCGAAATCGCGGACAAGCGCCTCAGGGCCATCCGCGAGTTCACCCAGTTCGGCTCCGGCTTCAAAATCGCCATGCGGGACCTGGAAATCCGGGGTGCCGGCAACATCGTCGGCGTGCAGCAGCACGGCCACATGGCGGCGGTGGGTTACGACTACTACTGCAAGCTGGTGGACGAAGCCGTCAACGAAGTCAAGGGCACGCCCCGCCCCGTGGAAATCGACACCCAGATGGACATTCCCATGGACGCGTACCTTCCCTCCTCCTATATTGCCGAGGAGTCCGACCGTCTGGAGGTGTACAAGCGCATCGCCTCCATCTCCGGCCGCGAGGACGTGCCGGACGTTACCGACGAGCTCATCGACCGCTTCGGCGAGCCGCCCGCGCCGGTTTTGAACCTCATCGAAATCGCCGCCATCAAGGCCGCCGCGAAGACCGCGGGGCTGACGGTGCTCACCGTCCGGCCGGGGATGGCGCTTTTGAAGTTCCACCCCAAGTCCCAAATCACCGGCGAGGCGCTTTTATCCGTCCTGACGGAATTCAAAGGCAGAGCGACGCTTTTATCCGGCGACCCGGCAGAGGTGAAACTTATGCAAAGAAACGCCGAAGTGCGGGAAATGGCGGCTCTGGCGGAAGGGTTTCTGCTGCGGCTTTGCGCCGGAATAACGGAGTAACAATATGTCATTCCAGGGTGATTTCGGCCATAATTAATTCATTTGCATCCGCATAGGGCATTGGTTATAATGATTAAGATGCACACACCCTGTGGATTTCAACCAGCAACGAAGGGAGTTTCGTCATTATGAAGTTTTGCAAAAGGGCTGTTTCGGCGATTGCCGCAGCGCTCTTCCTCGTGTCTTTGTGCGCCTGCGCCGCCGTCAGCGGTCCCGAAGCGATTGTCGCCACTGTGGACGGCGTCCCCGTTTACCGTTGGGAAGTCGACTACATGTTCGAGCAGAACAGAAAATATATGGAAAATGCTCAGGTCCAGACCGCTGACGGCAGTTATGCCCAGATCGATCTGACCAATCCCGAACAGGTACAGGCCCTGAGGGAGAACTTCCTGGAGCAGCTCATTGTGGACACCGCCATGAACCTCTACGCCGAAGAACAGGGCTACGGCCTGACGGACGCGGAAAAGGCAACGGTGGACGAAGAGTACCGTCAGCTGAGGGAAAACGCCATCGCCAACTACGCGAATAACCACAATGGCGATCTTGCTCTGGGTGAACAGGACTATCTGAAAAACCTGAAGGACCAGCACCTGACCGAAGAAGCCATCCTTCAGAACATGTACAACAACGCCATGCGCCAAAAGATGAGCGCCGACCTGTACGCCAGCGTCAGCAGTTCGGAAGACGCCATCAACGAGTACTATGAAGCTGAAATCGAGTCCGACAAGGCGTTTTATACCGGCAATTACGCCCAGTATGAGTCGGACAATGCCTATGATTCCTTCACCGTGATGTACCACCCCGCCGATTACGTGCGGTTCAAGCCGATTTACATCGCCATTCCGAAGGAAACCTACGACCGCATGATTGAACTGGTTACCGAGATTGCCCGGGCACAGTCTGAGCTAACCATCTTAGCGATGCAAAAGGGCGAAAGCGACTATTCCGTGCTTCGCCTGAAGAAGGAAATCGAGGACATGCAGGCGGAGTTTGACTCCCTGAAAGCCGAAGGGCTGGCTTCCATCAAGAGCCGCGCAGAAGAGGTTCTTAAAAAGGTCAACGCCGGCGAGGACTTCGACGCGCTCATCGCCGAATACGGCGACGACGAGGGCATGGACGCACCGCCTTATCGCGATTACGGCTACCTCTGCTGCGAAAACACCACCACCTTCTTTAACGAGATCAAATCCGCGGCGCTCTCCCTTGCCAACATCGGAGACACCACCGGTTTGATCGAGACGGACGCGGGCTATTTCATCCTGAAACTGGTGGACAAGATCAAAGAAGGCCCCAGGGAGATGACCGAGGAGCTGCGCAATTTCATCGCCAGCGCCGTCTCCCTGCCCGCCAAGCAGGACATTTACAACCAGACCGCCGTCAAAGCCCTCGAGGGCAGGGAAATCAAGCGCTATGTCGACCGTCTGAAGTAATCGGGCGGAACAATACCAACATGAAGGAGAACTGTTATGAAAAAAGGCTTCCGAGCTGTCGCGCTGCTGCTTTGCGCCGTGTTGGCGGCAGCTTTCTTCGCCGGCTGCAACCTGGTCGAGGTGGACGATACGCCGGATCTCAACCAGGCCGTCGCCACCGTTAACGGGAAGGACATCACCCTGCGTGAGTACCAGAACCTGCACGATTACTACACCCAGCTTTACATGTACTACGGCTACGACATCACCGCCGACGAGGAGAACTACAACGAGTTCAAGAAGAACCTGCTGACCAGCCTCGTCAACGAGTATGTGCTGCGCCAGAAGGCTGAGGAACTGGGCTTCACCAACCTGTCCGCCGAGGACCTTGCCGAAGTGGACGAAGCTTTCCTGGCCGATTACGCGGATTACAAGGAAACCTTCCGCGAGCAGGCCGAGTCCGACCAGAAGAACGACCCCTCCGTCGACGTGGAAGCCCGCATGGACGAGCTCGCCCGCGCCCAGCTGGACGAAAACGGTCAGAGCTATGACGAAACCTATCAGCAGTACATTATGGACAAGGCCATCGCCAACCTCCGCCAGTCCATTTACGATGAAGTGACCGTGACCGAGGACGAGATCAAAGCCTATTACGACGAAGAGCTCGCCAACCAGAAGGAAGCCATCGCCGAAGACCCCACCGCCTACGAAAGCTATGCGGACGGTTACGCCGGCGTGCCCGCCCTGTTCGCCCCCGAAGGTTATCGCTACGCCACCCACATCCTGGTGAAGTTCGAAGGCATGGACGAAGCTCTTGATGCCCGCATTGAGGAAATCGAAGAGCGCCTGGAGGAGATCGAGTCCGAAATCGAAGCCCTCGACGCTTCCGCTTCTGATTACGAGACCAAGCTGTCCGCCCTCAACACCGAGAAGGACACGCTGACCGCCGAAAAGACCGGTCTTGAAGAGCAGCGCAAAGCCGCCTGCCTTGCCAAAGCGAACGACATTATCGCCCAGCTGGATGCCGGCAAGCTGTGGGAAGACCTGGCCAGCAGGTTCAACGAGGACGAAGGCACCATGGAAGGCGGCCCCTACTATGAGACCGGCTACCTCGTCGGCCCCAAGACCACTTCTTACTACCAGACCTTCACGGACGAGGCGATGAACCTCACCGAAGTGGGCCAGTACTCCAAGGTTCCCGCCGAAACGGGCTACGGCTACCACATTCTGATGCTCAAGTCCATCGTCACCCCCGGCGAAGTGCCCTTCGAAAACGTGAAGGAAGATCTTCGCGAACTGGTTCTTTCCGAAAAGCAGGAAGAAAAGTGGCTCGCCACCCAGGATGAATGGATTGCCGCCGCTGACGTCAAGAAGTACGAAGACCGCATAGGCATCAAGTAAAGTGAAGCAAAAAAGACCCCCGAATGGGGGTCTTTTTTTGTGCAGCCGCAGATGCTGTGCTGCCTTGCCTTTTCAAATCAGCGAAACAAGGGGCATTTTTTCTTGCACAACCATACTGCGTCGCTCCGCCGCAACCCGTCAGACGCTCCCATCCCCTGCCAATCAAAAAGCCCCCGTGCGGGGGCTTTTTTGCGGGCTTGCATCAAGCGCCGTAAAGGTACTCGTACTGCTCTTTGGTCAGCGTGTCGATGCCCATGTTCATGGACGCAAGGGCGAGTCTGGCGACGCGCTCGTCCGTCTCCTTCGGGACCTTGTAAACGTCCGGCGCGAGGTTCTTCCCTTCTTTTGCCAGATACAGGGCGGAAAGCGCCTGCAAAGCGAAGCTCATGTCCATAATTTCCGCGGGGTGCCCGTCTCCGGAAGCGAGGTTCACAAGCCTTCCCTTGGCGAGCAGGCAGATGGTCCTGCCGTTTGCCAGCGTAAACCCTTCGATGTTTTCACGAAGCTGCACGCAGCTCTTCGCGCAGGCGCGAAGCCCCGCAACGTCCACCTCCACGTCGAAATGGCCGGCGTTGCAGAGGATGGCGCCGTCCTTCATTTCCATGAAGTGCCGCTCGACGATTACGTCCTTGCAGCCCGTCACGGTGATAAAAATGTCCCCCTCTTTTGCCGCTTCGTCCATGGGCATGACCACATAACCCAGCATCGCCGCTTCCAGCGCTTTCACAGGGTCCACCTCTGTCACGATCACCCGCGCGCCGAAGGCCGCGGCCTTTTCCGCAACGCCCCTGCCGCAGTGGCCGAACCCCGCCACCACCACCACCTTGCCCGCGATATGCAGATTGGTGGTTCTGGTGATGCCGTCGAACACCGACTGGCCGGTGCCGAAGCGGTTGTCAAACAGGTGCTTGGTGTCCGCGTCGTTCACGGCGATCATCGGGAAATTCAATTTGCCCGCCTTCGCCCTGGCGTTCATGCGCAGCACGCCGGTGGTGGTCTCCTCGCAGCCGCCGATGACGTTTTCGGCACAGTCCGAAAGCTCTCCGTGGAGCAGGCTTACAAGGTCCCCGCCGTCATCAATCACGATGTGGGGCTTATTGGCAAGCGCCGCCTTCAGGTGGGCTTCGTACTCCTCCTCTGTCGCGCCGTACCAGGCGTACACGTTCACGCCGGACTCTGCCAACGCTGCGCACACGTCATCCTTGGTGGAAAGGGGGTTGGAGCCGGTGGCGTGCACCTCTGCCCCGCCGGCGGCGAGCAGCTGGCACAAACGGGCGGTTTTCGCCTCCAGATGCACGCTGACGGTGACGCGCAGGTTGTTAAAAGGCTTCGTTTCCACGAACTCCTTCTCAAGGATGGAAAGAAGCGGCATATGGGCGCGCACCCATTCGATTTTCTGCCTTCCCGCCGGCGCAAGGTCGGGATACTTGATCATGCTCATGGCTTGGCCTCCGTGTTTGGATTCACGTCCATTGTATCAGATGCGCCTGCGGCGGACAATCCAATCCGAAGTAGTCCGCGGCGCAAAGGAAAAAGCACCGCTTCTGCCGTGCCCCGACAAAGCAAGAACCTACGATGACGGAGCCGAAAATGTGCCGCACGTTTTTTGTCTTATTCCTACGAAGATGGGCAGATTGGTAATATTTTAACCTAAACGCAAAAAGCGCTCATTGGTTTGTTATTTATTTACTTAATCAGTCACAATTCGACAAATTATTTATTTCCATATAAGGAAAATATGACCAATCTGTGACCAAACAAGCCTACTATCAAACCGTTCCAAAGCAGAAGTACATGCTTCCTAAACCAAAATCAAACAACACAGGAGGAACCAACATGTCTCGTAGGATCATTGCAGTCGCTGCGGTCATCATCCTCGCAGCAGTCGGAATCGTCGGCGGTACTTTGGCGTGGTTTACGGATAAGGAGACCGCAAACAACCAGCTCAACACGGGCAAAATTGATGTTGAACTCTATGAAAATGGTGTAAAGGTCGACGGTGGGGGTATTACGGTTAACGATTTCATGCCTGGCGACAAGGAAGCCAAAAAAGTTAAGGTCAGAGCCGCCCAGGGTTCTGGTGAAGCTTGGATCCGCGCTAAAGTTGAGTTCGATTGGGGCGATGCTGTTTTAAATGCTAATCCCAAGGTGGTTATTAACTATAACACGAGAGATTGGGAGAAGATTGGCGACTGGTTTTATTATAAGTGGACAATTAAACCAGGTGGTCCTCGCCTTAGTGAGGCTGACGATGCCATTGAAGCCTTTGCCTATTCTGAGTTTAATTGGAATCAGCCTAATAGCGAAACCTCCCATCTATTTGATAAAGTTGAACTCAGCAAAGATGCAGGCAATGAGTATGCCAGCAAACCTCTGAAGATTAAAATCACTGTCCAGGCTGTCCAGGCGGATAATAACAGGCCCAAATACCTTAAAGACATTGAAGGTTGGCCCAACCCGTAACCTGTAAACGCTAGCAAAGGACTCCCCCCCACAGGAGTCCTTTTTTTATGCCTTGAAACCCCGTCGGGCTTTCTTTCCTATTAGGTAGGGCTTGAGCAACAGGGGCGGGCGCGGCGGCCCCGCGCGTTCGCCCTTCCTTTGCCTGTTCTTTTTTACTACCGTATCTCAAGCGTCCGCAATGGTTTGCTCTTTCTGCCTGCCAAAGAGCATCGCGCACCGCCTGCGCCCAGATTTTTTAGCAATTTACGATTCTTTTCGATTAAATTATGTAAAGTATGACCAATTTGTGACCATACACATCTACAATCAAATCATTCCGAAGCAGAAATACATCTAAAAACCTAACAAAAACCCAACAGGAGGAATCAACATGTCCAGGAAGATCATTGCGGTCGCTGCGGTCATCATTCTCGCGGCTGTCGGCATCGTCGGCGGAACTTTGGCGTGGTTTACGGATGCAAAAACCGCAGAAAACACCATCGCCACCGGCAAAATCGAAATCACCATTCTGGAAAATGGTGAAGCCGCAGATGGCAAACTCACTTACACCGGACTTATGCCCGGCGACTTAAAAACCGATACCGTCGCCTTCCAGCTCGCGGATGACTCCGCCGAAGCCTGGCTTCGCGCGAAGGTTGAGGTCGATTGGGACAATAATGATCTTGACCCTAATATGGTGATATTTACCTACGGAGATGGTTGGGATAACGGCGACGACGGCTGGTACTACTACGGCTCCAAAGTTTCCGACACTCTTTCCATCCCTACCTTTATCACCCAAGTGAAGTTCAGCACCGAGGCCGATAACAAAT
>JBMNTW010000022.1:0-14150 GCA_050945935.1 Christensenellales bacterium | reverse complement strand
AATAGCGCCGCGCGGGGGGATGCGTCCTTTTTCAAACGCATGATCAACGCGCCTGCGGACCTTGCGAAGGCCCGGGCGGAAATCAAACAAAACCGCCGGAAAAAGCAGGCGGACGACGAGGACTTTTTGAGCATGATGGACGAGGCGATCAAAAGGCGCAAGAACCGCGATTTTGACCAGAGCGGGGGGAACGAATGAAAAAGGCCCTCCTTGTTCTGATAGCAGTTGGACTGATTGTGCTGCTGGTGGGTTGCTCGCCCGTTACCGGCACCGCCGATGGCGGCGAAACCACCACCATTACCGAAGAAACCGGCGGCCTTTTGGGCGCTATCGGGGGAGACAGGTCCGAATCGGTGTCGATTCTGCTTCTGATCACCATTCTGGCGATTCTGCCCTCCATATTGATCATGCTGACCTGCTTCCCCAGGATCATCATCGTGCTGTCACTGGTGCGAAACGGCCTTGGTTTGCAGAGCATGCCCCCGAACCAGGTGCTGGTGGGTCTGGCGCTGTTCATCACGTTGTTTGTGATGAGCCCGGTCATCAACGAGATCCACGACGTGGCGTACCAGCCTTACGTTGAAAACAGGATCGACGAAGAAGAAGCGTTTACGCTGGCGATGAAGCCTGTGCGCAAATACATGCTCAGGCAGACTTATGAGGACGACCTGGGCTATTTCTGCTCCGCCGCCAATCTGGGCGAGCTCCAGAGCGTGGACGATATTCCGAACACCGTTCTGATTCCCGCGTACATGACCAGCGAAATCAAGCGCGGCTTCATGATCGGGTTCTTCCTGTACATTCCTTTCGTCGTGATCGACATGATCGTCGCCAGCGTTCTGATGTCCATGGGCATGATGATGCTCCCGCCGACGGTCATCTCGCTGCCCTTCAAGCTGCTGCTGTTCGTTCTGGTGGACGGCTGGATGCTGACGGTGCAAACCCTGATTGGCAGCTTCGCTTAGCTGCCGCAAGCGATCAACCGAAAGTGAGCGTAGTATGGAGCAATCGGAAGTCATCATCGTCCTGCAGGACGCCATAACCACCATATTGACCGTGGCGGGGCCGATGCTCATCGTGGCGATGGTCGTGGGTCTGGTCATCTCGATTTTCCAGGCCACCACCCAGATTAACGAGCAGACCCTGTCCTTCGTGCCTAAGCTGGTCGCCATACTGCTGGTGCTTCTGCTTACCGCGGGCTTCATTTTCACAACGATGAACGAGTTCACGACGAGGATGTACTCCTACGTCGGGACGCTGATCAAGTAACATGAAGGCGATACTTGACAGCGTCAGCCTGAGGCTGGACCTCTTCTTGCTCATGTTTGCCCGCGTGTCGGCGTTGATTGTGTCTTCGCCGATTTTTGGTAGAAAGACCCTGCCCAACCTTCTGAAGGCGTGCTTCTGCCTGGTGGTCACCTATGTGCTGTTTGCCGCCAACCCGAACGCTGCCGTTCCGCAATATTCCGGGTTTATCGAGTACGCCGCCCTGGTGCTGATGGAGCTTCTGTTCGGGCTGGTGCTGGGGTTTGTGACCAACATGTTCTTTTCGCTGGTGCAGCTTTCCGGCCATTACATCGACATGCAGATGGGCTTTGGCATGGTGAACGTGCTGGACATGCAGAACAACGTCAGCGTTCCTGTCACCGGCAATCTGTTGAACATTGTGCTGCTCATCGCCTTTTTCGGCGCCAACGGGCATTTGCGGCTGATACGCATCATCGAAAGCACCTTTCTGGTGATTCAGCCGGGTGCCGTTTCCCTGAACGCGGGCATCGGCCTTGTGGCGCTGGACCTGTTTGTGCTTTCCTTTTTGCTGGCGGTGCATGTGGCGCTGCCGCTCATCGCCTCCGGATTGCTTGTGGAGGTGGTAATGGGCTTCATCGTCCGCGCGGTGCCGCAGATCAACGTCTTTGTGGTGGGTATTCCGCTGAAAATCTTCGTCGGTATCGCCATTTTGCTGATTGTTATGCCCGTATACGTCCACTTTACGGATGTGATTTTTGATAGAATGTTTGAGTCCGCCAACCGGATGATACTGGGGCTGATGCCATGAGCGCCAAACCTTCCGGTGAAAGAACAGAAAAAGCAACACCAAAACGAAAGCGCGAGGCAAAAGAACAAGGTCAGATTTTAAAAAGCACCGAGGTGGTTTCCGCCTTCTCGATGCTGGCGATGTTCGGGATGCTTCTCCTTTTCGGAAACACCCTGGCAGACGGCATCATGGGCATGATGCGCTCCTTCTTCACCATGGATCTGCCCAATGTGTTGGACAAGTCCTACGCCGTGAAGACCTTCGGAGAGGTCATCCTGTCCTATTTGCGCATTATTGCTCCCATGCTGCTCGCCGCCATAGCCTGCGGATTTATCTTCAACATCGCCCAGTCGGGCTGGAACTTCACGGCGAAGCCTTTGGCGCCCAAGTTCTCGAAGATCAACCCGATGGAAGGGTTCAAGCGCATCTTTTCCAAGCGCACGGTGGTGGAACTCATCAAGTCCATCATTAAAATCGCGGTGCTGGTCTGGGTGGCATACGGGGAGTACACCAGCAGGATGGACACTTTCCCCATGCTGATGGGGCAGGATCTGCTGTTCTCCATCCCCGCCGCGATGGACATTCTGCTCTCCGTCGGGCTGAAACTTGGCATGGCCTACGCGATTTTCGCGCCCTTTGACTTCTTCTATCAGTGGTGGCGTCACAACAAGGACCTGATGATGACCAAGGAGGAGCTGAAGGAGGAGTACAAGCTCACCGAAGGCAACCCCCAGACCAAGAGCAGAATCTCGCAGAAGCGGAAGCAGGTCAGCCGCATGCGCATGATCCAGGCCGTGAAGGACGCGGACGTGGTCATCACCAACCCCACCCATTTCGCAGTCGCCCTTGCTTACAAGGAACAGGAGCACACCGCCCCCGTCGTGGTGGCAAAGGGCAAGGACTACCTCGCCCAGACCATCAAGGAAAGAGCGAGGGAATGGAATGTGGAAATCGTTGAAAACAAACCCGTCGCTCAGGCGCTCTACTTCTTCTGCGAAGTGGGAGACGAAGTGCCGGAGGACATGTACAAGGCGGTGGCGGAGATTCTCGCCTACGTCTATAAACTCAAGAACAAGCAAGGAGTAAGACCTTGAAGCTTTTCGGTATCAAGATATCCGACATATCCGTTGCCGCAGTGGTGCTCGGCATCGTTCTGCTGATTATCATACCGCTGCCTGCGGTTTTGATGGACTTTTTCCTGATTCTGAATCTGGCGCTCTCCCTGCTGATTGTTCTGATTACGCTGTACACCAAGAAGACGCTGGACTTTTCCACCTATCCCACGGTGCTGCTCATGATCACGCTGTTTCGCGTGGCATTGAACATCGCGTCCACCCGCCTCATCCTGGGCAACAACGGCTACGCCGGCAGTGTCATCAAGGCATTCGGCACCTTCGTGGTGGGGGATAACCTCATCGTCGGCCTGGTCATTTTCTTCATCATCGTCATCATGCAGTTCATCGTCATCACCAAAGGCGCGGAACGCGTGGCGGAAGTGGCGGCAAGGTTCACGCTGGACGCCATGCCCGGCAAGCAGATGGCGATTGACGCCGACCTCAGTTCCGGCCTTATCACCGAAGGTCAGGCACGGGAGCGCAGGCAGGAAGTCCAGCAGGAATCGGACTTCTACGGCTCCATGGACGGTGCTTCCAAGTTCGTCAAGGGCGACGCGATCATCGGCATCATCATTACATTCGTCAACATGATCGGCGGCATCCTGATCGGCCTTCTGGGTGCCGGCGGAAAAGTCATGACCTTCGACGAGGTCATCAACGTGTTTGCTCTCGCCACCGTGGGCAACGGTCTCGTGAGCCAGATTTCCGCGCTTTTGATTTCCACGGCGACGGGCATCATCGTCACCCGCGCGGCAACGAAGGAAAGCTTCGGGCAGGACTTGACCCGTCAGCTCTTCAACCAGACCACGGTGTTCTACATTCTGGCTGGTATGCTGGCGCTTTTGAGCTTTGTTCCCGGCCTTCCCACCATTGTGATACTGTTAATAGCTGCAGGTATCGCGTTTTTCGGTTATTATAAGACGCAGAACGAAAAGAAAAAGCAGGAAGAAGAGGTCAAGGACACCGCCGAGGTCACAGCCGCCGAAAAGCGCAAGCCGGAAAGCGTTACCGCGCTTTTGAACGTGGAACTCATCGAAATGGAGTTCGGCTACGGGCTGCTCTCGCTGGTGGACGCTTCCCAGGGCGGCGACCTTTTGGACCGCATCATCATGGTGCGCCGCCAGTGCGCGCTGGATCTGGGCATCATTGTGCCCATCGTGCGCCTGAGGGACAATGTGCAGCTGGGGATAAGGCAGTACGTCATCAAAATCAAGGGGCTGGAGGTTGCCCGGGGCGAAGTCATGCCCGACCACTTCCTTGCCCTGAAGCCGGATGACTTTGCCGAACCGGTGGACGGCATCGAGACGGTGGAGCCCGCCTTCGGGCTGCCTGCGCTGTGGATTTCCGCCGCCAACCGCGAAAAGGCGGAACTTCTGGGCTACACCACCATCGACGTACCCTCGGTGATATCCACCCATCTGATGGAAGTCATCAAGCGCCATGCGGACGAGCTGCTGGGTCGCCAGCAGGTGCAGACCATCATCAACAACCTCAAGAGCCAGCAGCCCGCTCTGGTGGACGAAGTCATTCCCAAGATATTCTCCATCGGCGAAGTGCAAAAGGTATTGGCAAACCTTCTGAGAGAGGGCATCTCCATCCGCGATATCGGCTCCATTCTTGAGATTATGGCGGACTACGGCAACATCACCAAGGACGCGGACGTTCTGACCGAACAGGTGCGCCAGAAACTCAAGCGCGCCATCACCAAGCAGTTCATTCCCACCGGGGAGGCCCGCGTCATCACCATCAGTCCGGACACCGAAAAGGCCATCCTTTCGAGCTTCCGGCAGACGGACCAGGGACCGTTTGCGGCCCTTGACCCGGCGCAGATCCACAGGCTGCTCAACGGAATCAAGAAAGCGGCGGAGAGCGCGATGAACCTTGGAATCACCCCGATTATGATCACCTCCCCTCAGATACGCAGGCAGATGAAGAACCTGTCCATGCAGGTCGTGCCGGATCTGGTGGTGCTTTCCTATAACGAACTGGAGCAGGACGTGAAGATTACCTCTGACTGGGTGGTGAGCGTATGATAGTCAAAAAGTTTATCGCCCGGGATATGCAGGAGGCGATGAAGAGGATCACCGAGGAACTTGGTTCAGACGCGGTGATCTTCGAGCAAAAATACGTGCGCGCCAAGGGGTTTTCCGGCCTGTTCAAGAAAAAGATGATTCAGGTGGTCGCTGCGGCGGACCCCTTCCGCCCCAAGGACCCCCCGAAACGAATGGTGGAGGAAAAGCCCAAAGTGCAGCCCGCTCCTACGCCGCCTGCGCCTACGGAAAACGCGCTTCCTAACGAGCAGACAAAGCAGCTGCTGGAAATCAAGGAACTGGTGCGGGAGCTTTCCGCCAAGGCCATCGCAGCGGAAGCCAAAGCGGAACCGCCTTACGACAGGGAGGTCCAGCGCATTTTTGACACGCTCATCGAGCGGGACGTGTACAGGGAACTCGCCAAGGAAATCGCGGACAAGACCCAGGAAGTGGTGGAAGAAAACGGCATGGAGGCCAAAGCCGTGGCCCGTCAGCTGGTGCTGGACCGCCTGGGCGAACCGTATCCGCTGAAACTGAAAAAGTTCGAGCAGAACGTGCTGCTCTTTGCCGGTCCCACCGGCGCGGGCAAGACGACGACGGTGGCGAAGCTCGCCGGCATGCTCAAGTACAAGTGGGACCTGAAAGTCGGCCTGATCAATGCGGACACCTATCGCGTGGGCGCGATGGAGCACATCCGCATCTTTGCCGAGATTATGGACATTCCGTTGATTATGGCCTACGAGCCGGACGACGTGCCCAAAGCGGTGAAGGCCCTGTCCTACTGCGACGTGGTGCTCATCGACACGGCGGGCAAAAGCGCCAGGGACGCGGAGTACCAGAAGGAGATCGGCAGGCTGATCGAACGCACCGGGGCGGACGAGGTCTTCCTGGTGATGAGCGTGTCCACCGGCAGGAAAGCCTGCAGGGACCTGATCCGGAACTACTCGTTCATTCAGGATTACAAGCTCATCATCACCAAGCTGGACGAGGTGGACTACCCCGGGAATGTGCTGAACATCATAGACGATTCCAAAAAGCGACTTGCCTTTGTTACCGTGGGGCAAAACGTGCCGGAGGATATCCGCATCGCGGACACGCAGCTCATGGCAGACTGCATCACCGGAGAACGGCTGATTATCTGACAGGGAACTGCTTAACGGACGCTTGAACGCATGGCGCGAAAGAGAGCCATACCCTTCCGCCCTGTGAGTAACAAACCGATTTTCCATGGACGGATTGGGGATACTGCTGTGATTATCAACGAAAAGTTTGTTCTGGGAGAAGTATTTGAAATTCAAATCGGAGAAGATGTGATCCGAACCAAGCTGCAGGAAATTCTTTCGGACACTGAGTTTGTCGTGCTCCAGCCCACGATACACGGAATACCCATTCGCCCGGGCGAGGAGGAGTACACCTTCCAGTTCAACCGCTCCAACGGCTGCTACAGTTTTCGCGCGAAGGTGCGGGAATCCTTCAAGAAGGACAACATCCTGCTGACGAAGGTGGAGCGGGTTTCGGAAATCGAGCGCTCCCAGCGAAGGCAGTTTTACCGCCTGCCCATTCTGCTGGACATTGTGGTCGACAGGGGCGAAGGGCAGGAAGGCGAAGAGCAGAGCAGGGAATCGCGGTTCTGCAAGGGAAAAACCATCGACATTGCCGAAAACAGCGTGGCGTTTACCTGTTCCCGCCCGTTTGAAGCGGGCGAGAAGGTTTCCGCCGCGATCAAGCTGACCGAAGCGGATGCCATTCTGGTCAGCGCCACAGTGCTGCGTTGCACCCGGGCGGACAAGAGCGAGCCTTACAACGTCGTGCTGATTTTTGATGATTTATGCGAAAAGGAAAGGAAGATATTAAGGCGGTTTGTGCTGCAACAGCAGGCTCTGATACTCCAGCGCAGAAAATAGCGGCCTGTCCTATTCCGGAAAACGGAGGTTGACCCTATGGTGAAGGAAGCCGAAGTCAATAAGCTTTGGGAAAAATACCATAAAGAAAGAACGCCGGAACTGAAAAACGAGCTGGTTATGCATTATATTGACCAGGTCAAAAGCATCGTGCTCAGGATGCTGCCCACCTACAAGGGCTACAGTTCCTATGACGACATGCTTTCCTGCGGCATTCTGGGCCTGATGGACGCCATCGATAAATACGATATTTCCAAAAAAGTAAAGTTTGAATATTACGCCGCCATGCGCATCCGCGGCGAAATTATTGATAATATCCGCAGGCAGGACTGGGCGCCGTCCAGTCTTCGCCGCAAAATTAAAACGATCAGCAACGCCTATTCCGAGCTGGAAAGAAGCCTGAGCCGCGCCCCGACGGACGCCGAAATCGCCGAAAGCCTCGGCATGAGGGAAGAGGAAGTGCAAAAGGCGATGGAAAAGTCCCACATGTTCAATGTGCTGTATTTCGAGGAGATGACCCACGAAAACCACATCTGGGAATGCGCGGACGCCGGCTCCCCCATGGAGGAAAAGCTGGAAGACGATGAGATGGTCAAAATCCTGGGAGAACTCATCGAAAAGCTGCCCGAAAAAGAACGGCTGGTCGTTACACTTTACTATTACGAAGAACTTACACTTAAGGAAATTGCGCAGATTTTAGGGGTTTCCGAATCCAGGGCATCCCAGATCCATTCCAAGGCGGTCATGCTGCTGCGGTCGAGGATGGACGCGGTCTATTCCCAGTAAAAGATTGAGGGCAAACGATGAACACAACGCACTACTTATTCGCTTTATATGTGTTTCTGCTGGTCTGCGGCGTGATCTGGTTCTATTCACGCACCGTGGGCAAGGCGAAAGGCAAGGATAAAAAGGGATACGACAAGGAGCAAAGGCTCTTCACCCTCTATCAGGAGATCGAGGATATGCTGAAGGGCTTTGAACTTTATGTTGAAGAAGCCAAGGCAGAAATCGAAATCCGCCTGCAGCAGCCCCAGCAGGACCCCCAGCAGGACCCTCAGCAGGACTCTCAGCAGGACATTCAGCATGACCTGTGGGCGTCCGTCGTCGAGCAGGCGATGAACACCATCCCCGAAGAAACTCCGCCCGAACCTGCCGCAGAGCCCAAACGCAGCGACTCGGTTTTCCTCTCCGTGCCCGCGGAATATAAGCAGAGCGACGATTCGATGTTCCTATCCGTGCCCAAGGCGCAGGAGTTCATCATCGAACTGCCCAAAGTACAGCCCGAAGAAATCATGTCGCCCGAAGTGAAGGAAGCGGATTCCGAAAAAGACGCCGATGATGATGAACTGAAGGCCGCAAAGCCCCTCAGGCAGAGAAGGCGTTCCACCAAGATTCCCGAAGCGCTGGAAACGAGGCCGGCGAAGGAGCTTGTGCTCGAGTACGCCGCAAAGGGAATCGACCAGAAGGAAATCGCGCGGATGCTGGGCATTTCTTCCAGGGAAGTCGCCCTGATTCTGGAATTAAAAAAAATGGCGGCTCCGGCGGACGAAAGCTAAAGAAACCCGCCTGGATACCGATATAACAATTGAGAGAATATCTCGATTGTGTGAGGATGATACATGATTCGTAGCTTTTACACGGCAGGTAGCGCCATGCTGGTCCAGCGGGACCGCATGGATGTGCTGTCCAGCAATTTAACCAACGTGGAAACCACCGGCTATAAGGCGGACACGTTATATCACGGCAGTTTCAGGGATATGCTGCTTGAGCGCACCAACGATCCCGAAAAGACCCAGAGCAAAGTCGTGGGGCCGCTGAACACCGGAACGCATATCGACAGGGTGTTCACGTCCTTTACCCAGGGCAGCCTGGAGCAGACCGGCCGCAAGCTGGACCTTGCCCTGGACGGGGAAGGCTTCTTCGCAGTCAACACGCCCGAAGGGCAGCGCTTCACCAGGGACGGCAGCTTTTCCGTGAACGCCGAAGGGTACCTCGTCAACAGCGAAGGGCACTATGTGCAGGGCGAAAACGGCAGGATTCAGGTCGGCGGGGACATGTTCACCGTGGATGCTGAGGGCAACATCGCCAACGCCGAGGGCCAGAACATCGCAAGGCTGCGCATCGTATCCTTTAACAATCTCAACGGCCTTCGCAAGGAGGGGCACAACCTCTTTGTGAACGAGTCCGCCGGCGCGGAACGGCAGGCCGATGCCAAGGTGCTGCAGGGTTCTCTGGAAGGCTCCAATGTGGATGTTTCCGCCGAGCTGACCCGCCTGCTTAATGTTTCCAGGACCTATCAGACCAACCAGAGGGTTTTCATGACGGTGGACTCCTCTTTGGAAAAGGCCGTCAACGAAGTGGGAAGGGTGTGACGCCATGCAGACCATTTACACCGCAAAGCACGGCCTCCTGGCCCAGCAGCATCGGATGAACGCCGTTTCGTCCAACATCGCCAACGTCAACACCACCGGGTACAAGAGCCAGAGCACCGCTTTCAAGGACGCGCTCTACACCCGCATGATCGATCCTTCCAACGTCAACAGCGACGCCAATCTGATGCAGGGAAGCGGGGTCGTACTCGCGTCCACCCACCGGGATTTTTCGGTGGGCGCGCCCAGCGTCACTTCGAACAAGCTGGATTTCTACCTGGAAGGGGACGGTTTCTTCGCTGTTACGGACGGCGAACGGACCATGTATACCCGAAATGGTGCCTTTACCGTATCGGTGCAGAACAACCAGCGCTACCTCGTCACCGCGGACGGTCACTACGTGCTGGACAATCGCAATCAGCGCATCACGCTCCCTACGGAGGATTCCAATCTGACCGTAGCCCAGGACGGCACCATCGACCTGGGGGACGGCAAGAGCGCGAAGTTCAACATTGTGACCTTCGTGAACAAGGACGGTCTTATGCACAACGGCGGCAGCTGCTATCTGGCGACGGAGGCTTCCGGCGAACCCAAGGCAGGCACCGCAAACGTGATTCAGGGGCAGCTGGAAGCTTCCAATGTGGACCTTTCGCTGGAAATGACCAAGCTCATCCGCACCCAGAGGGCATACTCCATCGCTGCGAGGGTACTGTCCACCTGGAATGAAATGGAAACCGAAACCAACAACATGCTGTGACGATAAGGAGATAGGCACATGGGCGCGAACATCGTACAATGCAAGCAGTGCAACGCTTTGTTTCAGTCTTACGGCGCTGATGTCTGCCCCATTTGCGCGGAGAAGTTGGACCGGGATTTCATCATCGTCAAGGAATACCTGTACGACCATCCGGACGCCAATATTACGGACATTGCCCGTGATACCGACGTCGAAGAAAAAGTGATCCTCGCATTTTTGCGGGAAGGCCGCCTGTCGGTAGGCGAGAGCGGCATCCAGCGCTGCGAGGAATGCGGCACCCCCATCACTTCAGGCAAGTACTGCCAGCGGTGCAAGGTGATCGTGGAAAGCCTGATGCAAGCCGCAAGCAAAATCAAAGCACGCCAGGAAGAAGCAAGGCTCGCCAGAGCAAAAGCCGGCAAGATGCATATGGACTATGGTAGCAGAGGGCCTGAGAGGAGATAAGCAATGAGAATTAATTCTATACCGCCGAAGGATCTGATCAGTTCCATGCGCGTTCGTGAAAGGTTCATCGTAGATAAACCCGCGTCTCACGCGGAAAGGGCAGAGCTGACCAGCGAAGCCAAAACCTTTACGGCAGCACTGCGGGCCGCGAAGGAGGCGATCGAGATGGAACCGGCAGCAAACCAGCGCAGGGTTGAGGAAATTGCGCAGAGAATCGCGAACGGAACCTATCATGTTTCCGGCACGGACGTCGCCCGGAAGATGCTGGGCCGGTAATGTTCGGCGAAGAAAGGAGCCCGTCCTTGGAGATCTGGGTTTTTCTGAAGGATTCGCTGACCGGTGAATGCACCGCTTTTCAAGACCTGCTGCTCCTTTCCGAACAGGAAAAGGAAGCCGTCATCCACAACGACGTCCAGTCCATTTCTACCATCGTAGAAAAACAGCAGTCCATCCTCAACACCCTCAAAAAAATCAGGTCCGAACGGGAGGAGCGCATAGCCTCCCTGATTAGGGATGACCGGCAGAAGCCGCATAGCCTGAAGGAACTCGTCAATTCCGTTCCCGGCACGCCCGAGGACGAGCTGCGGCATCTTTTTGCCCAGCGGGAAAACGCGGCGGAAAAGCTTCGCGCGACGACCGCCCTGAACAGAAAGCTGATAGACACGCAGCTTCAGTACACTTCCTACTGCATGAATCTGATCACCGGCCAGGGCAGCGTTCCGGGCACCTATTCGGGCTCCGGCACCATAAAGGACGAAAGCGTCCAGCCCTCGCTCTTCGATCAATCAATATGAGGCGATGAAATGGCAGGAATTTTTTACGGCCTTGAAATAGCGAGAAGGGGTTTGACCGTCAGCCAGCGCGCCATCCAGCTGACGGGTCACAACGTCGCCAACGCGGATACCGAAGGGTATACGCGGCAGCGGCTGGTGATTGAATCCATCTATCCCCAGACGGGCAGCCGCCTGTCGGGGAATTTTGCCATTGGCGGCGGTGCCGAGGCAAAGAGCGTGGAACAGCTGCGCAGCGCGTATATCGACAGGCAGCTGCGCGGCGAGTACGCTTCTTTGGGCGAATGGAGCACCCGTGCCGAGGAGATGCGGTTCATCGAGTCCGTGCTGGACGAAACCGCCAAGACGGGTACGCTTTCCCAGACCATGGCGGACTTTTTCCAGAGCGTCGGCAAGCTCACCACCGATCCGGACAGCTCCGAAGTCCGCACCAATATGCAGCAAAACGCCATCAAGCTGTGCGAGAAGCTCAACTACTACTACGAGAAGCTGGCGGACGTCCAGAACCTGTATAACGACACCATCAAGATTCAGGTGGACGAAATCAACAACATGCTGACCAGCATCGCCAGCTACAATAAGGAGATCTGGGCCTATGAGCTCAACGGCCAGACCGCCAGCGAATTGAGAGACAGGCGCAACCTGCTGCTGGACAAGCTGTCACAGACCGCCAGCGTCACTTATTCTGAGGACGAAGAAGGCAGGCTTTCCGTCTTTGTGGAGGGCTACAAGCTGGTGGACCACCTCGATGCGTTCCATCTGGAAACCGTACCCAATAAAACGGGCGTGGTTTCCGGCTCTGCGGACTACTATTCGGTGAACTACAAGGACCCCGTCACCGGCGACCTTACCGAGATCATCGCCACCGGCGGAACGCTGAAGGCCTATCAGGACCTGCGCGACGGCGATTCGGTGGACAATGTGGGCGTGCCCTACCTGATGGACCAGCTGAACACTCTGGCAAGGAGCCTTGCCAAGTCCTTCAACGAGGTGCACGAAAAGGGATACACCATCCCCTACGGCACCGGCACTTCCATGACCGGCGTCAAGCTGTTTGACGTGCCGGACAATGATTATTCCAAGGTCACCGCGGGGAACTTCTCCCTGTCTGCGGAAGTGCTGGCGAACGTGCTCAACATCGCGGCGTCCAGCAAGCCTGTGGACCTCAGCGGGGCGGACACCCAGAAGGGCAACAACGAAAACGCCCTGGCTCTTTACGCGCTGACCAGCAGCACCAACATTGAAACGGTCAGCAACTTCCAGGAGTTCTTGAAGAGCTTCGTGGTGCAGGTGGGTATTTCCAGCGCCAGCGCGCAGGAAATGTCCAAGAGCCAGACTTTTATTGTGGACAATCTGGAAACCAGAAGGGAAGCCATTTCCGGCGTCTCCATCGACGAGGAAATGATCAACCTCATCAATTTTCAGTACGCTTATGCTGCGGCTTCCAGGGTGCTGACCGCCATCGACGAGGCACTGGAAACGCTCATCATGGGCACGGGCGTAGTCGGCCGTTAGCCTGAGAGGAGGCAAACATGCGCATCACCAATAACATGATGCTGAAGAATTACCTCAGCAACTTAAACAGCAACCTGACAACCCTAACGGATTATCAGTATAAGGTCGCCTCGGGCAAGAACATCAACAAGTTGTCCGACGATCCCATTGCGCTCATTTCGATCATGAACAGCAACGTCAAGTTGCAGAAGAACGCCGAATATACGGACACGGTGGAAACCGCCATCGCCTGGCTGAACCAGACGGACACGTCGGTCTACCAGATGAACGAGGTGATCCAGTCCGCCTACGAAACGCTGGTCAAGGCTGTGAACGACAGCATGGCACCGGAAGACAAGGCATCTTCCGCCGCGTACATCGCACAGCTTCGGGACCAGGCGGTGACCATCGCCAACGGCCAGAGCGGCACCAAGTTCCTGTTCGGCGGCTATAACGTGAACAACAAGCCCTTCGTGGTGGACGAAAACGGCAAGCTGCTGTACAACGGCTACGACCTGACGGACGACACCAACCCCGACCTGCTCGCGGCGGAAGGGGAAGCCATCACCTACGAGCTCGGCTCCGGCATTTCGATGGAAATTTCCGTCACCGGCGTGGAGCTGATGGGAAAGGGCGAGGATAATATCTACAACGTGCTGGACAAGCTGTATCATGCCCTGATGAACGACGCCCCGGCGGACGAACTCGGCACCTACATCACCAAACTCCAGAACTGCCAGCATGACGTGCTGACCACGGACGCCAAAGTCGGCGGTATGATCAACAGGCTGACCCTGCTGAAAAACCGCTACGAAGAAGAAGACCTGACCTACAGAGAGATGAAGTCCAACGTCGAGGACGTGGACCTTGCAGACGCGTACACGAACTATGTGATGTCGATGACCGTATACAATGCGGCGTTGAAAGTTGGCACGCAGATTATTCAGGCTTCCATTTTGGATTATTTGAGATAGCGACCGGCTGCGTGCGTTTCGCAAGATGGGAGGGGTTGAAATGCTGATCGAAACCCGGTTTGGAACCTCGGAAACGAGCGAAAACAAGATTATTACCTTTCCGTTCGGTCTTCCCGGATTTGAAGACCTGCACAAGTACATCATCGTCGAGGTGGACGAAACACAGCCCATTTACTGGCTTCAGTCGATAGAGAACAAGCACATCGCCCTGCCCGTAATCGTGTCTTTGGCGATCATCAA
>JBMNTW010000021.1:0-14185 GCA_050945935.1 Christensenellales bacterium | reverse complement strand
GGCTGTCATCAGCGCCAGCAGCAGCACTTTAACAGGTAGAGACAAAAAGAAGCGGTCTGTCATCGCCAGCGCGGCGACAACGGCGGACACCGCGCAGGCAATCGCCGTCATCCACGGATTCAGCGGCTGCCTGGCAAAAGGGGCCGCCACGCGAAGGATGAGCAGCCCCATCAGCCCGTTGTCCAGCAGAAAAAGCTCGATATAGACTTCGCGCATGTCGTCCTTCTCCCCATTTCACCGGAACAGTGTATCATATTCACCGCGCGCAAAATGTAGAAGCGGCGACGCGAAAACTGTAGGATTGACGGCGTACGGGGCGAAGCGTCGCCAGACGCTTTTTTCGGGGATGGAAAACCAACGCAAAAAGGAGAAGCGCACGGCTTCTCCTTTTTTCGCTCATTTCGCAAAATTGATGCGCTTGGATTCGGCGAAGAACAATCACTCGATCAGCACCCGTTCGCTGACGAAGCGGTGCGCGGCCTCCGCCGCCGAAGGTGTTCCGACGAAGATGACCACGTCCCCGCCGTAAAGCTCGGCAAAGGGTCCGGGGGAAAGGATGACGGTCTGCCCTCTGCGAATCGCCACGATGGTGGCGCCTGTGCACTGCCAGAACTTCAAGGAGCCGATGTTCTTTCCGATGAGCGGCGAGTCCTTGGGAACAACCACTTCATAGTTCGGGAAGGGCTCCGTTGCTGAAACGAAGGTCTGCTGGCTTTTGAGCAGCGCCGCGGCGACGGCGTTGATTTCCCTGTTCAGCTCGTTGTACTGGTCCACGATTTCCCGAAGCTTCATGCGAAGGGCTTTGGTGTCCGAGTGGTCGCTGAAATTGCTGATGTAGCGCCTGGCATTGTCCGCCGAAAGCACCACGGCACCGCTCTGGGGCTTAACGTCCACCACCTTCATATCCGAAAGGAGCCGCAGCGCGCGGCGGATGGTCTCCGGCGAAACGCCGTATTCCGACGCCATCATGGACCTGCCGTAAATCTTGCTGCCCTCCTTCAGCTCGCCGTTGGCGATCCTGCTTGCCAGATCCAGCGCGATCTGAAGGTACTGGGCCGTAACTACCGTCTGTTTCATAAAAACTAACCGCCTTGGCACATGTTCTGATGTACCATCATTATATACTGCCAACTTGTTTTCGTCAACTAGTATGTTAGATGCCCTGCAAGTTTGATTCCGCACCTCATGCTTCGGCTTCCGATTTCGGGTTTATTGGGGTCTGGCCGCCTTGCGGGCAAAGCCTGTGCAGCGTTTCCGCCATTTTGACCTTGGATGTGAGGTGATGCTCATAGTATGCGCCCAGAAGTTCGACGCACTCCTTTCGCACGTCCGCAGGGAGCTGCACCTTGCCCATGTCTCCCAGTTCGATCCTGCCCATGCGCCGCATGGCTTCAAGCGTCAGCGGCATCACGGCGGAGCCGCCGAACTTTTCGGCGCAGTTTCCGCACACCGCGCCGCAGTCCCGGTTGAACTTTCCGGTGCGGAAGGTGGAAGCGCCGCAGTTGGCGCACAGCGTGGTGGCGGGACCGTAGCCGGAAAGGTGCAAAAACTTCATCAGGAAACAGATCAGCGTGTCCACAGGCGGCGCGGCGCCGTAGGACAAGAACGCCAGCGTGTGATAGACCAGTGCGAAAAGTTCCTTCGCGGGCTGGCCTTTTTGCATCACTTCCTCGCAGCAGCGCAAGGCGGTTGAAGCGGCGTCCAGCCTGTCGTAATCGGTGCGAAGGTCGTAAAAGCACTCTAGAAGGTTGCACTGGCTGACGACCTGCACCCCGTTGATCTGCCGCAGCACGAATTCTCCGTAGCAAAAAAGCTGGGCGCCGGCGAGCAGTTCGCTCTTGGGGCGGCGGCAGCCCCGGGCGGTGACGGTGAGCTTGCCCTGCTCCGCCGTGAGCAGGGTAAGCACCCTATCGCTTTCCCGGTAGTCCGACGCCCGGGCGACGATTCCCATGACCTTTGCCGTCTGCATCCTTCCGCCTCCTCTTTGGTTTGATTATACCACATTTTCACGCCGGATAAGAGGGGGCTGACCAGCGTTTCAAACGCCTGCATCGAGCAATAAAACATCCGGAGCTGTGCTCCGGATTTTGGGATTGGCTTGGTTCGGTTACTGAATCAGTCCAAGGATGCTGCGGCATGCCGGTGCGCGCTCGCGCGTGGATGGGGAAATGCGGTTTCCTCGTCAATCCTCCTTCTTCCTGCCGCGGTTCCTTTCTCGCTTCGGGCTTTCGTCCACCTTGACACCTTTGTAGCGAAGGTAGGAGCGGACGCTGCCCGTTCGGCAGAATCTCTGCCATTCGTTAATGTCCATCGCCTCACCCCCGCACATAGTATCTCCACAAATGCTGAAAAGGTCATCAGGGAAGCGCTGTCATTTCTCGTCCTGATAGCCAAGCATCTTCAGCGTGGACGGCTGGTTGCGCCAGTCCTCCTTCACTTTGACCCATATCTGAAGGTTGACGCGCGCGCCCAGCATCCATTCGATTTCTCCGCGGGCGCGCTGGCCGATTTCTTTCAGCATGGCGCCGCGCTTGCCGATGATGATGCCCTTGTGGCTGTCCCGTTCGCAGTAAATCGTCGCCCAGACGTCCGTCAATCCGTTTTCGCGGATTTCCATCTTGTCAATGTCCACCCCGAGCCCGTGGGGAACTTCTTCCTTAAGAAGCAGCAGCGCCTGTTCGCGGATCATTTCCGCGCAAAGCACGCGCTCGGGCTGGTCGGTGACCATATCGTCCGGAAAATACTTGGGTCCGGGCACGAGGAAGGAGCGTAGCTTACTTTCAAGCTCGGTCAGCCCTTCCCCCGTCGCCGCGCTGATGGGTATCACCGCGTTCAGCCATTCTTCCGCCTGCAGCCGTTCCAGAGCGGCTTTGACCTTGTCTTTCCCGGCGATGTCGATCTTGTTCACAGCGGCGATGGCGGGCGATTTCGCCTTTTTGAGCTGGGTTAAAATGCCCTCGTCCCGCTCCTTGATGCCGATGGTAGCGTCCGTCATGAACAGGATGCACTCCACCTCGTTCAAAGCGTCGTAGGCGACCTTGACCATATACTGCCCCAGCCTGTTTTTGGGGGTGTGGATGCCCGGCGTGTCGATGAAAATAATCTGAAACTCGGGGCGGGTCACCACGCCCATGATGCGGTTTCTGGTGGTTTGCGGCCGGTTGGACACAATGGCGACCTTCTGGCCCACAAAGGCGTTCATCAGCGTGGACTTGCCCACATTCGGACTTCCCACGATGGAAACAAAGCCGGATTTGAAGTTATTCTCCGTCAACGCCGCCTCCGTTCAAATCGGTTTGGGAGAAAGCATTGGGAAGCAGTTCGCCCAGGGTGAAGACCTTGTATTCGCCGAACTTGTTCGCGCAGACGACCTCCATATCCGGTCTGCAAAACTCCACAAGCACCTGCCGGCAGATGCCGCAGGGCACGGGCAGGGTTTCGCCGGTGCTGGTAATCGCAATGGCGGTGAACCTGCGCTCACATTCGGAAATCGCCTTGAACACGGCGGTGCGTTCTGCGCAGTTGGTGGGGCCGTACGCCGCGTTTTCCACGTTGCAGCCGAGGTAGAAAGCGCCGCTTTCACCCTTCAGGCAGGCGCCCACCTTATAGTTCGAATAGGGGGCATAGGCCCTGTCCCTGGCGTCATTCGCCATGCGGATCATGTTTTTAATCTCGATCTCGTGCATGTTCATTCTCCTTTACCGAAAGGCCTGCGCGTTCCATGATTTCGCGCTGGAGTGCGCGCATTTCTTCTTCGTCGTCGGGGGTCATATGGTCGTAACCCAAAAGGTGCAGTATTCCGTGAACGGTTAAAAAAGCGAGTTCCCTCCGCAGGGAATGGCCGAACTCACGAGCCTGCCGTGCCGCGGTTTGAAGGGAAATCGCAATGTCGCCCAGGAACTCTCCCGTCCGGCAGGAGGCGAGCTTTTCACCCTCCCGCGCGGCGAAGGACAAAACGTCCGTCGGCCGGTCGATGTTTCGATACTGCCTGTTGAGGGCGTGGATGGTTTCATCGTCCACAATGGCGGCGCAAACAACGGACCGTTCCTCGCCGAACATGGACAGGGCGATGGAAGCGGCGCGCTCCATGGCCTTTGCCAGTTCCCCGTTAAAGGGAAGGGCGGTTTGCTGGTTGGTGATTTCAATCATTGTTTTCTTCTAGTATTTCTTCCTTGTCGGTCTTGATATCCTCAAGCTCCGGGTACTCGATGCGCTCGTGGAGGATGCCCTTGAATGTCGCCATGATGGAGGACTCGATCCTGCCCAGGTCCGAAAGCGTTACCGGCGCGCGGTCAAACTGGCCGTCTTCGATTTTGCCGCGGATGATTTTTCCCACCATTTCGCGGATCTGCTCCTCGGACGGGTTATCCAGCGAGCGGACGGCGGCTTCGCAGGCGTCGCAGATGGACACGATGGCCGATTCCTTGGTCTGGGGATTCGGACCGGCGTACCGGAAGGGCGCTTCGGGCAGGTTCTGGTTCCCGTTCCGCTTGACCGCGTTGTAATAAAAGAACGAAGCGAGGGATGTTCCGTGATGCTCCTGGGCGATGCTGATGATTTCCCAGGGCATTTTGGCCTTGTGCAGCATGGTCACGCCGTCTTTTACATGGGCGGTGAGCACCGCGGCGCTTTTTTCCGGCTCCAGAGCGTCATGGGGATTTTCCCCCGGCCGCTGGTTCTCCTTGAAGTAGATCGGGCGTTTGAGCTTGCCCACGTCGTGGTAGAACGCTCCTACCCTTGCCAAAAGCGCGTTTGCGCCGATGGCGGTGGCGGCGGCTTCCGCCAACGATGCGGTGAGCATGCTGTGGTGATAGGTGCCCGGCGCTTCCATCATCAGCCGTTTGAGCAGAGGATGGTTCGCGTTGCTCAGCTCCGCCAGCCGCTGGGGCGTTGCCAGCCGGAACAGCCATTCCCAGAACGGCATGATGCCGATGCTCAGAATCGCGCAAAGCACGTTGGTTCCGAGTATTTTTAAAATGTCGAACAGCAGCGTGGAGCTTGCCGTCGCGTCGATGAGCGAAAACGCCCACAGCGCCAGGGACATCGCAAAAGCGGAAAACAGCGCGCCCGCAAAAGCGGCCGAACGCCGCGTGGCCTTGCGGACGGACAGCACCCCCATGAATCCGCCCGTCAGCGTCATCGCGAGAGCACGGGCGAACATCGTGTAATCGTAGTTGGGACCCAGGCACATCAGGCCGAAAATCAGCGAAAGATACAGGATGGACACCGCGGCGACCCTGCCGGAAATCAGCATCGTGAGCATGAACGCCGCGAAGTAGACGGGATTGAAGACGGGGTTGAACTTGAAGGCAATCAACGCGATGATCAGCGTGGTGCCAATCAAAAGCGCAGTCAGCAGCGCCTTGGAGGAGCTGGCGAGATACCTGGGAAGGTATACGCCGATGAGCGCGACGATGCAGGCCAAAAACAGCCCGATGAACAAGGCGATCAGCGCGTTCATGAACACCCTGTCCCCCGTCACGCGCACCGCCCCGGCGGACACGAGCATCTGGTAGACCTTCTCCGTCACCACCGTTCCCGCAGGGGCAAGAACGGCGCCTTTTTTGATGTACTGGTCCTCTACCATGCTTGCAGCTTCGTCCATGGCGATGAGGGTGTCCGTCTCGCTGTAAATCAGCGTGGGGTTGATGAACTCCCGCGCCATGACGGCGCAGAGGTTCTTGATGGCAAGGGGGGTCAGCGGCTCAAGGCCCTGGCGGAAGCCCGTGCGGGTTTCCTGCAGGGTGCTGTCCTTAATGCCCCGGCGAAGCACGGCGTTGATGCGAAGCTGGGCTTCCCGCGTCCACGCCCGAAAGTCCGTTTCGGAAAGGGACAGAAGGCCGTAAACTTCGTCGTCGGTCACGGCGTCCAGCGCCATGGGCTTCAGCGCCTGTATTTCGTCCGGCGTGATGATGGACGCCCACTGGGCGGCGGTCAGGTTTCCGGTGCCCAAAGAAGCGAGGGCGCTGCCCGGTTCCGCGGCGGAGGCCTTTTGCAGCCGCAGCAGGCCGCAGTCGGCGCGGATTCTGTCCAGCCCGTCCAAAAAGGCGATGACGCCGTTGGTTAAACTGGCGTAGATTTCCTCGTCCAGCTTGTACACCTTTTCCACCGCGCTGCTGGCCTGAAGCCTGCTTGCCACCGTGGCTTCCTCGTCGTACATATCCCTCGGGGCGAGCACGTCAGCCGCCAGCACATCGCCCACCCGTACGGAAAGATGGGGTTTTGCGATGCTGAGCAGCACGCAGGCAACGGAAACCACGAAAACCAGAAGCAGCGCCCCGGCAAACAGCATCCTGTTTTTGTCGGGCTTTCGGAACTGCTTCTTCTTCATCGGTTTTCTGGCCGTTTCCGCGGCCTGTTTTTGCTTGATCTTCATATGTTCGTACGCCTCCGTCAGCGTCCCAGCCGGTAATCCTGCCGTTTCTGCTCCGATTTGTCGTACGCCTGGATGATTTTTTGCACCATTTCATGGCGGACCACGTCCTTATGGCTGAGGTACACGATGGAAAGACCTTCAATGTCCTTCAGCACAGCCGCGGCGTGGATCAGTCCGGAGCGCTTATCCGCCGGCAGGTCAATCTGCGTAATGTCGCCGGTGACGATGACCTTGGAACCCTCGCCGAAACGGGTGAGGAACATCTTCATCTGCTCGGTGGTGGCGTTTTGCGCTTCATCCAGTATGATAAAGGCATCGTTCAGCGTTCTTCCGCGCATATAGGCCAAAGGGGCGACCTCAATGGCGCCCTTTTCGGTCAGCGATTTGAAGCTTTCCATACCCAAAAAGTCATACAGCGCGTCATAAAGCGGGCGGAGGTACGGGTCCACCTTGTTCTGCAGGTCCCCGGGCAGAAAGCCCAGCTTTTCGCCCGCTTCCACCGCCGGCCTCGTCAGAATGATCTTGCTGACTTCCTTATTTTTAAACGCCAGCACCGCCATCGCCACGGCGAGATAGGTCTTCCCCGTGCCGGCGGGGCCGATGGCGAAAACCACGGTATTGTCCCGAATCGCTTTGATGTACCGCTTCTGACCCAGCGTTTTGCAGCGGACCTGCCTGCCTCTGTTGGTGAAGGCGATCACGTCCCCCGAAATGTCGGTAATCAGTTCGGCGTTGCCTTCCCGCGCAAGGTCCACAGCGTAGCGGATGCGCTTTTTGTCCACCAGTTCGCCGCCGGAAATCAGCGCCAGCAGCTTTTCCACCACCAGCGCTGCGAGTTCGACGTTCGCAATCTCTCCCGTGACAGCGATGCTGTGGTCTTTCGCGCCTACTTTCGCGCCGGTTTCTTCCATAATCGTCTGGGCGTTTTCGTCCAGATTGCCGAACAGGGCGGAAATCTGGTCCATCGATTCCACTTCGATGAGCCTGCATGTTTCGAAACTTTCGCTCATACTTTGATTCCTTTGTGTAATCTAACCGGCCGGTATGGGTGACACGGCCGAAATGTTTTCATTCGTTTCAACGACGGTGATGGCGATGATGCCGCCTTCCGTATGCTGGAAGGTGGTTTCCGTCGCCACGATGCGCGCGTCCGTGGGAATCTGGGCGGCAGCTTTGTGGAAGGACGCCTCCCTCGCAAGGCGCATCTGCTCCTCTTCCTGCCTTTTTACTTTGCTGCTTTGGATTTCCCTTCGTACTTCGCGGGAAACGGTCATGGGCAGGAAGAAGCCGCCGTCGTAGGTGACGCTGTGCTCGGTGTCGTACTGGGAAAACACCGCGGGCTCCGCCGCCTCCATGCCGGCGATTTCGATGACTGTCGCCTCCTGCACCCTGCCGGTGCGCACGAACTCGGAAGTTTCGCTGGCGACGAAGGCGCGGCCGGTGTACCAGACTCTTCCCACAATGTCCGCCCGGGCGCGGACGAACCCGCCGTGGGGCAGTGCGCCGGATACCAGCGTTTCACCGGCGTTCACCGTCTGCCCTTCCTTGACCGCTGCAACGCCTTCATAAACGAAAATCGAGGCAATCATCGCCTTCTTGGTGGCGGTGATGTTTGCGGGAATACTGTCATCCAGCGATTCGGGGGGCGGGGTTTCCTCCACCACTTCCACAAGAAGCCTCGTTCCCTCAATCGTCACGCCGATCCAGGCAAGGCCTATGGTCTTTAAAATCAGCCTGTCCCCCAGGCCGCTGTGGTCGATCTGGCGCACCGGCGTGCCTTCCGTAATGCCCTCCTGCCGCAGGGCTTGCAGCACCTGTTCTTCGTCTGTGTGCAGGCAGCCGGACACGTCAATCCGCCAGATGAAGCCGGAAAGCAGGTAAAGCACCGCCAGCGCCGCCGCGCCGCCCCAGAACAGCATGGGCCGGGTTCGCAGCCCGGCGAGCAGGAAGGGTATGCCGCTTCGTTTGACGATGCGGACCGAGCATTTCGCCTTGCGGTTGAGTCCGCGCAGCATGCAGAACCCCTTCGGGGTGACGCAGGCGGTCAGCACGCCCTCTCCTTCGCTTTTGATACCCCGGACGGGGATGCCGTTCTCCCGCGCGAGCTCAATCAGGCGGATGGGCGCGTTTCCTTTGACCTGTATTTTAACATATCCGCGTAAAGAATACCACAGCGACAGCGCCATTGAACATTTACCTCGTCACATCCATTCGATATTTTTGATCTCGCCGGTCAACAGTAGCGAGCCGCAGCCCAGATCCTCCAGCACAAGAGAAGCCCCCGCTATTCTGAGCACGCCGATGGATGTTTTTACCGTCAGCTTTTCGCCGTCGAACTCCTCCACGCCCTTGTGGTTGTCGACGGTCAGTTTCCGCCTGCCATCCACGCTCACCGTCGGTTCGTCCAACAACACATCCGCCGGAAGGTCCAAAGCTTCCGTCAGCCCCCGGCGAATCGGCTTTTCGGATTTCCGCGTGGCCTTCATGGTACCTCCACAAAACTGTTGTTTCATATCATATTATGACCCCGGCGTATGAAAAAGACGCCCCCGATGGGGCGTCCCCCGGCGCCGCTTCTTCGCGCCCGATGGATGCTGTGCGCTTTCCTCACACATACTTTTGCATATGGTTCAGCGCGGACTTTTCCAGCCTTGAAACCTGGGCTTGCGAAATACCCCTTTCGCAAAGCGAAATGACGCTGCGGCTTTCCCCCAGGTCCACCGAAAACAGCCTTCCCATGCTCAAGTAAATGTCCAGCCGAGCGGCGGTATCCGTTTCCGTCAGTTCGATTCTTGTTAAAGCGGCGGCGGCGACGGAAGCATCCCAGCCTGTTTCGTCCCAGGCGGCGTTGAGCGCGCGTTTCAGCCGGTTCAAGCGCTGCTCCCGTTGGCTGCAGCGCGTAAGATCGTCCCGCAGTCCGGAAAGGTTGGACTCCGCATCCTCAACCTGCGCGGTCATTTCCGCGTTCCGTTTCGCGAACTCCGCCTTATCGATCAGCCCTTCCACCGCGAGTTCCAAGAGCTTGTCCCGCTTTTTGACGAGCTTTTTGAGCTCCGCCTCCTGTTCGGCAATGCGCTTTGAAAGCTCGTTCTCCGGCGAAAGGGACGTGTAAAGCTCCATCAGACCGCCGATGATCTCCTCCCTGTTCGCAAACACCTGCTTGACGGCGGCGGTCACGACCCTGTTGAGCTCATCGGTGTACAGGGTTGGAGCAGAGCAGCCCTTTTCGCCGTACAGGCGGTATTTCCGGCAGCTCCAGCACTCCCGCTCGCCGGATGCCGTGCGGCGCAGCTGCCTGTGGAAGGCGGTCTGGTGGTTTTTGCAGATGATTTTTCCGCTGTACGGGTAGCGCGTGCCGCAGGCCTGGGCGTTTTCGCGTATGGCGTCGCCCCTTTTTTCAAGCAGCGCGTTCGCCCGTTCCCACAGCTCCTCGGATACCAGAGCGGGAACGTTCTCGTCCGGATGCTCGATCCATTCCTCTCTGGGCAGGCGGACGCTTTTTTTATCCCGAAAGTCCACTTTGGTGGTCTTGTTGCCGCAGTAGCACCCCTTGTATTTGGGGTTGGAGAGAATGCCCCGCAGGGTATGATAGGAGAGCGGCCCTCCTTTGGCGTTTTTGAAGCCCTCTTTGAAAAGGGCTTCGGAGAGCTTTCGGATGCCGATGCCGCCCGCGGCGTACAGTTCAAAGGCGCGCTGCACCATCTCTGCCTCGCTCTCATCCACCATCAGCTTTCCGTCCCGCTTGATGTATCCCGTGGGTGCCGCGCCTAAGACCCTGCCCTTTTCCCGGGCGCGCTTGATGCCAAAGCTCACGCGCTCGCTGAGCTTTCGCACCTCGTCCTGGGCGATGCCCGCCATGATGGTTAAGCGAAGTTCTGAATCGGGCAGCAGGGTGTTGATATTGTCCGACTGAAAATAAACCCCCACACCGTGGCGCAGAAGCTCCTGGGTGTAGCGGATGCTGTCCAGCGTGTTTCTGGAAAAACGGCTGATTTCCTTGGTGATCAAAAGGTCGAAAACGCCGGATTTTGCGTCCTCGATCATGCGCAGAAAGCTCCGCCGCGCCAGCACCCCCGTTCCGCTGATGCCCTCGTCCACGTAGCCGTTGGCGAAGGTCCAGTTGGGGTTTTCGCGTATCATGCGCTCGTAATACTCGATCTGGTTGCCCAAAGAGCCCCTTTGCTCGTCCTTGTCCGTGGAAACGCGGGCATAGTACGCGACTTTCAGCGGCAGGTCGAAAATGCTGCTTCCGGCGCTCAGAGCGTTGCGCAGCTTGATGATGTCCATGCGCTCCTCCGTGTGTTGTCATTCCTTCATTTCCATTGTATTGCCCCGCTTTTGCCGGGTCAAACGCTCCAGCAAGGCAATGTTTGCCAGCCGGTAGGTTTCAAAATCCAGTTCGCCGCGTTCAAACATCAGCTCGTTGAGCGCCAGCTGCATGTTCAGGCGCGAAACGTCCCTGCTTTCCATGGGGTGACCTCCGCTTCTTGTGCCGCTTTGAGGCGATTATCCCCAAGTATTCCCAGCGATAGCAATCTGTGACCAAACGATGAATAATTCGTCATTTTTCTCCATCTACTACCTTTTGCTGCCGCCAAATGGTAATATAGATGCGTTGATTTTTCCATTGGAGGCATTCCCGTGCGCAATCGTCGACTGATCGCTTTCGTACTCGTATTCGCTGTTTTGCTGTCCTTCGCGCCCGGCGTGGCGTTTGCCGAGTTTTCCGGCAGCGTCAAGTCGGACCATGTGCTGTTGATGGACGCGGACTCCGGTTTGATCCTTTTTGAAAGGGATGCTTATTCCAAGGCGTATCCCGCCAGCACCACGAAGATCATGACCTGCATCCTCGTGCTGGAAAACAGCGAAAACCTTCGGAACAAGGTCACCATCGGCAAGATCATCAACAACTACGGCGAAGGCAACAGCCTGATGGGCCTTGCAGTCGGGGATGAAGTGCGCATCAAGGACCTTTTGTACGGCCTGATGCTGCCTTCGGGGAACGACGCCGCCGCCGTGCTCGCCGAGCACTTCGGGGGAAATTTTGAAGGTTTCGCGGCGATGATGAACGCCAAGGCCGAAGAACTGGGCATGGAGAACACCCATTACGTCAACCCCCACGGCCTGCACAACGAGGAGCATTACACCACGGCGTACGACATGGCCATCCTGACCCGCTACGCGATGCAGAACGGGGATTTCCGAGCCATTGTGAGCACGCCGTCGTATACCTGCCCGTCCACCAAAAAGATGGACGAGCGTACCCTGTACAACACCAACCGCTTTTTGAACCCCAAGGAGAAGAACAAGAAGTACAACTGGAGCGCCGTGAACGGCGTGAAAACCGGTTTCACCAACGCCGCAGGCGGGTGCTTCGTGTCCTCTGCCAGCTTGAACGGCAAGAACCTGATCTGCGTGATTCTGGGCGACCGTTCGGACGGTCAGGAAGGCCGCTGGTCCGAAACCCGCGCCCTGCTGGAATACGGTTTTGAAACCCTGACCACCGCTAAAATCTCCGAGCTGAACATACCCGTTCAGTCGGTGAATGTTCCCAACGCCGCTTCGGACGACGAAAACGGCGGCGTGCTCGCCCTGACCATCGGCACCGAGTCCTCCACCGTCGCCTGCACGAAGGACATTCTTTCCGCCATCGCGTCCGGAGATGCAAGAGTTGAAGTGGTCATCAAGATGGACGACGCCGTCTCCGCCCCCATCGCCGCCAACCAGAAGCTGGGCACGGCAACCATCAAGTTTGAGGGCAACACCCTGGGCGTTGTGGATGTTTATGCTTCCCGCGCCGTCGCCCAAAAGCAGGAAGTAACACCCAGCGAAACCCCCGCCGAAACGCCCAACGGCAGCTCCATCATCGGCGGCCCGCCTTCAGTGGTGCGCAATCAGCGACCCAGCGTGTATTTGATCGTGGCCGCTGTGCTGCTGGTGCTCATCATTCTGCTCGTGGTCTACCGGATGGTGACCAGCTCCAGGCGCAAAAAGCGCCGCAAGGCACGCCGCAAAAAGGACGACATCGCTTAAAGCTTCGTCTTGCGCATAAAAAGAAGCAAAAAGAAACCCGCCGGTTCAGCCGGCGGGCTTTTTTACTCTGTTTAGGAAAGGCTGGCGCCGGTGAGCTTTGAAAGCTCCTCGCGCATGCCGTTGGTTTTTCCCACCACGGCCACAGCGATATTGTCCGTTATCAGCACCTGTTTTGCCAGTTCGTTGACCTTTTCCATCGTCACGTTTTCAATGTCCCGGATGACTTCCTCCTCGCTGCGGACATTGCCGTACAGCAGCTTGTTCTTGCCGATGGCGTTCATGCGGGCGCCGGGGCTTTCGTTGCCGAGGATGTAACTGCCGCGCAGCTGGCCGCGGCTCCTGATAAACTCCTCCTCGGTGATGCCGTGGTTCTTGACCTTGTCCAGCTCCTCGATGATGAGCGATAGCACGGATTTTGCCGTGGACGCGCCGGTGCCGGCGTAAATGCCGAGGGAACCTGTGTCCTTATACGCCGAGTTGAAGGAGTATACCGAGTACGCCATGCCGTTCTGCTCGCGGATGACCTGGAAAAGCCTTGAGGACATGCTGCCGCCCAGTGCGTTATTCAGCACCATCATCGGGTAGTAGTTCGGGTCCTGCGGTCCAAAGGCGGGCATGGCAATGGCAATGTGGCACTGCTCAATGTCCTTCTCAGCCGAAGCGAAGCGCACACCCTGGGGACTCTTCGGCACAGGATAGGGCTCCAGCGGAATGTCGCTGCCCTTTCTGCCGAAGTACTTGTGGGCGAGTTCTTCGATTTTATTCTCATCGAAACTTCCGGCGACGGCGAGCAGCAGGTTGTTTTCGCGGTAGTGCCTGTCCATATAGGAGAGGATATCCTCTCTGGAAAAACCGCGCACGCTGTCCCTGGTGCCCAAGATGGGCTTGCCGTGGGGCGCGTCTTTGCCGAAGTAGGTGGCGGAGAGCAGCTCCATCGCCACGTCTTCCGGCGTGTCTTCGGACATGTTGATCTCCTCCACCACCACGCCCTTTTCCTTTTCCATCTCCTGCGGGTCAAACACCGAGTGGAGCACCATGTCGGAAAGGATGTCGGCGGCGATGTCGATCTGCTCGTCCAGAGTCTTTGCATAAAAGCAGGTGCATTCCTTGGAGGTGAACGCGTTCAGCTGGGCGCCGATGCTGTCCATCTCCTCGGCGATTTTCTGGGCGGAGCGGTTTTCCGTGCCCTTGAACAGCATGTGTTCAATAAAATGGGAAATGCCGGCCTCCCCGTCATGTTCCTTGACGGAGCCCGTGCCGGCCCATACGCCCAGGGATACCGAGCGCAGGTGGGGCATTTTCTGCCCGATGATGCGAATGCCGTTGTCCAGCGTTTTTTCGTAGTACATTCTTGCTCCTATTCGTTTCCGCCGGATAGAGCCTTGACGGTCAATCCCATGTGGCGGAGGGTTTCTATCATGCCCGAGAAGGCGTCGATGGTAGTTTTGGCAGGTTGGAAGCGGATTATCGCTCCGTCAAAGGAGGAATCGCTGACTTTTTTTATCAGCGTGTTCGGATCGGTGGTGGTGTTTTTCAGCTCGAAGGTGCAAAGCACGGTTGAGAGCCCCAGTTCAGAAGCGGCCTCGTCAATCGCAGAGGTGTTCGCCCCTGTTTCGGGCATCACGTGGGTCAGGGATACGCCCAGCGTGCCCATCATGTCCTTCTGCGCCCGGAGCGTGTCCGCGTCGCTGCAAAGAAGGCCGATGTCGAACCCCTTTTCCAGCATCTGCGCCACCCGCTCCCTGTTTTCTGTGGCGAAGGAGGAGGTCATGAAAA
>JBMNTW010000020.1:0-14270 GCA_050945935.1 Christensenellales bacterium | reverse complement strand
GAAAGACGCAGTGACGAAATCATGTTCCGCAGGAAAACCGTCAGCTCAATCAAAAACCAGCCGCGCGGGGCATTTGACCCGACACAGCCGGTCTTTTGAATCAAATATGCAAGAACTTCGGTAACACCCGTGCCAACCGCAGCCGTTACAGGTTGATAATCTCCTTGACGGTGATGTGCAAACAGGAACGGTCGTGGGTCAGGTCAAGGACCTTGTCGGTGGGCTTATTGTCCTTAATGAGCTTGACCACTGGTCTGAGGCTTGTGTTTTCGTAGTTCTTGACGACGATGCCAATCTCGTCGTTGCTGAGGCGCACGCAGGTGCCGATGGGATAAGGCGCGACCTTTCGGGTGATGGCGTCCACGATTCTGGGGTCGAACGCGGTGCCGTAGCTGCCCATGATGTACTCAATGGCGTCCGAAGGGAGCATGGCCTTGCGGTAGGGCCTGTCCGAAGTCAGGGCGTCGTACACGTCCGCCACGGAGATGATGCGGCTGTAAAGGGGAATATCCTCGCCGGCAAGGCCTTCCGGGTAGCCCTTTCCGTCCAGACGCTCGTGGTGGTACAGCGTGGCGAGCTTGGATTTTTCGGAAATATCCGTGTTGTTGAGCAGGTACTCGTAGCCCAGCAGGCTGTGCTGCTTCATGTGCTCGAACTCTTCGGGGGTGAGCTTGCCCGGCTTGTTCAGGATGGACTTGTCCACCCGCATTTTGCCGATATCGTGAATCAGCGCGCCGATGGCAAGTTCCTGAATCGTGTCGTGGTTGAGTTTCAGCGCCATGCCGATGATGATGGAAAGCACCGCGACATTCAGGCTGTGGCTGTAGGTGTAATCGTCATACGCCCGCAGGTCCACAAGGTTGACCATGGTGGTGCGGTTGCGCAGCACCTCATCCACGATTTTTTTGGAAAGGGTCTTCAGCGTGTTGAAGTGCTTTTTGATGTTGCCGGTGGTGTTCGTGCTGACATTCAAAAACAACAGCTGCAGCTCGCACCTGGTTTTTGTTCTCAAATCGCTGGAGATCACATCCGTGATCTCCAGCCCTTGGGAAAGTTCATCCTCGATATAAAGCCCCTGATAACCCAATGCGCTGATCTTTCGGATCAATGCAGGCGTAAGCTCCTTGCCGCGGCGAAGGAGCAACGCTTTATTGTTATAGAGGGCAAGGTTGTTCGCAAGCCTGTGCCCGGGTTTTAGGTTATCGGTCGTGATATATCTCATCTTTAGACGGTCCGTCCGTTCAGTCGATCAGGCCGTTGATGTTGAGAATGAGGCTCACGCTACCGTCGCCGAGTATCGTGCAGCCCGACATGGCCTTTGAAGCGTTCTTAAAGTGTTTCGTGATGTAAGTCGGCATGGACTTCACAACGGTCTGCTGTTCGCCGATCAGATTATCCACAAACAGGCAGTAGGGCCTGGACTGGGTTTCAATGAGAACGAGGATACCGTCGCAAATATCTGTGACTTCCGTTTCGATGTCGAACAGCTGGTGCAGGCGCACAATCGGGTAGCAGGCGCCGCGCAGCCAGATCATCTCGTTGTCGGTGGGGTCCTTAATCAGGTCCTTCTTGTTGGGCTTGAAGGAATCCTTGATGGAAAGCAGCGGGATGATGTATGTGTAACTGCCAACTGAAACGAGCATACCGTCAATAATTGCCAATGTCAACGGTATTCTTATGGTTGAGCTCATTCCGGCGCCGGGAGTGCTGTCCACAAACACGGAACCGCCGATGTCGCTGATGTTTTTGAGCACCACGTCCATGCCGACGCCGCGGCCGGAAAACTCCGTAACCTGCTCCTTGGTGGAAAAACCGGGGGTGAAAATCAGGTTGTAGGCTTCGCTGTCCGTGATTTCGTTTCTGGGCTTGTTGATAAGGCCCTTGGCAATGCCCTTGTCAATCAGTTTTTCGCGGTCCAGACCGCGGCCGTCGTCCGAGATGGTGATCAGAACATCGCTGCCGGAGTTGCGGGCGTCCAGCCGGATTTCGCCGACGGGGTTCTTGCCTGCGGCTTCGCGCTCCTCGGCGGTTTCCAGGCCGTGGTCCATGGAGTTGCGGATGATGTGCATCAACGGGTCGGACAGATGGTCAAGCACGTTCTTGTCCAGCTCGGTATCTTCACCGCTGATAACCAGCTTCGCCTTCTTGCCCGTTTTGACGGACATATCGCGCACGATGCGCTCCATCTTGTGGAAGGTGGAAGACACGGGAATCATGCGGATGGACATCACCACGTCCTGCAGCTCGTCCGTCAGCTTGCGAAGCTGGCGGGAGGCCTTTTCAAAGCTCTCGAGCCTTAAGTTGGTGACTTCCGGATTGTTGATGACCGTGGATTCGGTGATGACCAGTTCGCCCACCAGGTCCATGAGCATGTCCAGCTTGCTGATGCTGACGCTCATGAAGGTCTGCTTCATGGTGGCGGCGGCTTCGAGGTTCTGGGTGGCGGAAGTCTCGGACTTTTCCTCCAGAGAGAAGCCGAAAACCCGCGCGGCTTCCGCGGCGTCCAGTTCCCAGATGTCCAGCGTATGGATGAAGAAGGTCTCGCGGATCTTCTTTTCCAGGGTCTGCATGTCCTTCTTGGAGATCATGTAGAAGGTGCAGCCGTCGGACGCGATGGTGTAGCTGGAGTGTTCGGCGAACAGGTCCTTCGGAACGGTGGTGACGCTGGAGCACAAAGCCTCTAAGGAGTTGGCGATGCCGAAAGCGCGCACGTTTTCCATTTTCGCTTCGGGCACGAAGGTGACCTTTGCCTCATAATAGTGGTCTTTGCCGTCCGCATTGACCGCTGTGGGCTCGGACATGGGTTCGCCGCTGTTTTTCCGGTCGGTGAGCATTGCCAGATAGTCGCGGATGCGCTTGGTGATGGGGGAAACGTCCGCGTCCGGAATCGCGCCGCTCTGGATCTTGGCGACTTCGGCCTTGATGGTGTCCAGCGTTTCAAAGGCAAGGCCGCTGATGTTCTTGTAGTCGCTCTTTCTCGTTTCGTTCTGGCGCATGAAGTCGAAGAGATCTTCCAGCGCGTGGGACAACGTGGCGATGCCGTCGAAATCCATCATGGCGGAAGAGCCCTTGATGGTGTGCAGGATTCTGAACAGCTCAGCGATCTGCTCCGGCGCGAAAGACGCGTTGCTTTCGCAGGAAAGGAGCAGGGACTCCAGGCTGTCCAGCAACTGGTTTACTTCGTATAGGTATGTATCCAGCATCGAATCCATGGACATACCTTCACCTCCTTAAGAATGTGGCGGAAGCATGGGCACATAAAACCCCGGCTTCCATAAGAAAACGCCAAAGCGCCGCCCGCGCGGTTCGCGCTTTACTTTTCGGGGCGGCGTCGGGTATTGCTTTACGAAAGGTTGTTCAGTGCGGAGACGATGATGTCTTCCTTAAAGGGCTTGACGATGAAGCCCTTCGCGCCGGAAAGCACCGCTTCACGCACCATGCTTTCCTGACCCATGGCGGAAATCATGACCACATTCGCGGCAGGGTTGATGGCGAGAATCTTCTTCAGGCTGGCAAGGCCGTCCATTTCGGGCATGGTGATGTCCATGGTCACAATGTCCGGAGCGAGTTCCTGATACTTCTGAATGGCGACTTTGCCGTTTTCCGCCTCGCCAATCACGTCGTATCCGTGCTTGGTGAGCATATTTTTGATGGAGACACGCATAAACGCGGCGTCATCAACAACCAATACTCTTTTCATGAGTTCCTCGTTTCCTCCTCAGTCGTTCAATGAAATTAATAAGATAGCGGTTATTATAGCATTTTGGTGTTTTTCGGGGAAACCGTGCGCACCTGCAATAAGCCGGTTTCGCAGCAGAATTCGATGGATCTTCCGCTGGTGCCGCCCGTATCCTCTGCAAGGATGCGGATGTGCTGGGCTGCGAGCAGCTTTTTGCACTGGTCCACGTTCCGGTCGCCCACGTTCAGGAAGTCGATGTTCTTCGCGGTGCTGAACATGCTGGCACCGCCGGCGAGCTTGGCGGTAAGCCTGCGCGGTTGCGCGCCCGCGGCTGTGAGCTGGCGTATCAGCTCGGGAATGGCGGTGTCTGCGTACTTGGCTTTGCTCGCGTCCGGGGTGTTCGGCGGAGCGATGGGCAGCATAATGTGCACCATGCCGCCGATTTTGGTAACGGAATCGTACAAAACCAGCCCCACGCAGGAACCGAGTCCCAGGGTGGACACCTTGTCCGGCGCGCGCACGATTTTCAGTTCGGCAATGCCGATGAGATACGTCTTTCCAAGCCCTGCATCGGTCAGCACACCCGTTCTGGCGTTTCTTTCCGCTGCGTCTGTCGTATAAATCATGTTAAACCGCAAACTTTTCTATCAAAATTTTACAGGATTCGATGTCAGGGATCAGGAAAAAGTGACCCATCAAGCTGTTTTCCCTGTCGGAAAATTCCGTTTCCATAAAGAGAACACGGTCGCCGAAGTCGCCGTAGGCAACGGCAAGAAGGTTCATGACCGCGCCCGCCATGTCAAACACCAGATCGGGCACTGAAGCGTCTATCTTCAAGCCCGTCATCTCTGAAATGGCGGTGATGTAGGACCCGATGAGGATGTTCGCCACTTCCTTCAAGGCAGAGATGCCAAGTTCTTCCAGTTCGGAATCTGACATGGAGCCCGCCATATCGCCAATCAGCGAATGGGAAAGGGTTTTCGCGTCCTCCTCGCCGAGCACCAGGAGGATGAAGCCGCGAATATCTTCCGAAATTCCTACAAGAAGGCCGGCAACAACGCTTTCCGGCCCGTTCAGAATGTCGCAGATCTCGCCGTAGCCACAAAACTGGGCTCTGGGAACCCGTATTGTGATCGGCCGGGAAAGCATCATCGAAAGCGCGGTTGCAGCGTGGGCAGCGCCGATGTTTTCCAGCTCGCGGAAAAAATCCAGGCTCATGCCGCTCATTTGCTGAATGTTGTACATATACCGTCCGTCCCATGAATTTACTATGACTATTTTATATATCGGCACATTATCGCGCTCTATTAGCCTGAATTTCATCCGATATTTTGTATAGACACAAAAATCGCGCGCGGCTCTCCATAATTTTGCCGCTTCAGCGCGAAAGGCGGGGGTGAAGGATATGAGCGGAGCGTTGAACGCCATTTCGCTGACGGATCAGGTAAGCGCCGTCGGGCGCATCTTGTACGATGAAAGCAGCATCGCGGACTCAAAGGGTGTTTCCCAGCTGGCGGACGGAGAGATTCTGACCGCCACCGTGGAGCAGGTGCAGGGCGGCCAGGTGGTCTTGCGCACAGAAAGCGGCGGGGTGATCCGCGCCGCGTCCGGGGGCGGCTTTGCGCTGTCCAAGGGAGATATTATTGAAGCGGTGGTGGACCACAGCACCGGCACGCTGCTTTTAAGGGTGCTGGATCTGAACGGTCCCACGGGCAGGAACATTCCGGCAACATCCCAGCAGACGATTACGGAGATGATGTCCGCCCTGAGCCGCAATCCGGAAATCAGCGCGAAAGCCGCCCGCTTTCTGGCGGAGTGCGGCCTTCCGGTGAACGCCGACAATCTGCAGACCCTTTCCCAGCTCACCAGGGGCGTGAACTTAGGCACTCTTTTGGGTCAGGTCATCAGCCTGATTGGCGATAAAGTGGAAGGCACCGCCACGCTGGACGCGCTGAACCCCGTGGAAATGGCGCAGCAGGGGCTGAGCACGCAGTATCAGACCAGCAGCAGCAACGACGCCGCCCTGAATGCCGCGGAAGGCATGCGTGTGACGCAAAGGGAGGCACAGCAGCAGCCGGAGGAAATACCGCTTTTTTACAACATACCCGTTTTGGCGGAGGATGACGGGCTGGATGACCTTCTCGTTCTGACCGTGCAAACCGGCGCAGAAAGCATGGAGGCGCAGCAGGCGGAAGCGCCGGAACAGTTGCAGGCGGACGCCGTGCAGGGAATATTCGCGGAAGCGCCCGAAGACGCGGAGGCAGCGGGCAGCGCAAACCTGGTGCAGGAAAACTTGATTGTGGAAACGCAGAAGGAGGGGCAGGCTGTCAGCGCGCCGGGCGTTTTGGCGGAACAGGCGGCTGAAACCCCTGTTCCATCGGCAGAAACGAAAAACGCGGATCCTATGCAGGCGCAGCAGGCGGTTGAACCGGAGCAGAACGAAAAAATCGCAGAGCCGAAAGAAAACAGCCGCAAGGCGGAAAGCATGCCCGTTTCGCAGGCGGAAGATTTTGCGCACCCGGACGGGGAGGGCGTTACCGTTCGCAGCGAGCAGGAGCAGGCGATTCAAAAGCTCATTGAAAAGCTCTTCGTGCGCCCCGGCGAGCAGACCGGCGAAGAAATCAAAAAAACCGTGGACGAGACGTCCGACACGCTAAGAGCGCTAAAGTTCGCCCTCGATCAATCCGATATCAAGAATAAGGAACTTTGTCTGAAGACCATCAACCAGGCCATCAGGCAGACGGAACTGGCCGAAAAGAGCGCGCGGTTTGACTACATCCAGCTTCCTTTAACGGATAACGGGGACAGCAACACCGCGGAACTGTATGTGTTCAAGCGGAAAAAGCAAAAGTCCGGCGAGGAAGGCGAGGAAAACACCACCATCCTGATCGCGCTGGACACAAAAAACATCGGCAGGGTGGAAACGCTGCTCGCCGCCGCCGGCAATCACATTTCGCTGGAATTCCGGCTGGAGCAGACCGAACGGACGGAGGACTTCAAACGCGGCGGTGCTGCGCTGGAAAAGGCGCTGGAAGCCGCGGGGTACAGCCTGACCGGCATCCGGTTCTCCGGCCTTGAGAAAAGGACGACCCTTCTGAACGCGGTCGAAACCGTCGGCCCCGTCGAAAAGGAAGCCGTCCGCGGAGTTGATATCAGAATATGAAGCGTTATCAGGCCTATCAGGGCAGGGAAACCAAAGAAGCCGCCGCCCTGAAGTACCAGGAAGGCAAGGACGCAGCGCCCCGCATCACCGCGATGGGGCGCGGATACCTTGCGGAACGCATCGTTCAGGAAGCGGAAAGCAACAAGGTCCAGGTGGTGAAGGACGAAGCGGTTTCCCATATGCTGCACAAACTCAGCGTGGGGGACGCCATCCCCGAAGAGCTTTACCGCGTTGTGGCGGAAATCCTGGCCTTTGTGTACAGGATGGACGGCAAACCGGTCTACGGGCCGGACAGGAACGGCAACGATTGACTTATAAAAGGAACATTCACTTTGGAGGAATCAAATGGCGCTTGACGGGGTCTATCTGGACCGCATAACCGCCGCCGCGAACAGCCTGAAGGCCACTTCGAAAAAAGAAGGCGAAGCCTCCGGCAACGCTTTTGGCAGCCTGCTGGCGGACGCCCTTTCCACGCAGGGCGCGTCTTTCGGCAGCCCGTACCAGTACATCGGCGCGCTGGTGCAGAACACCGATTCCCCCGGTGCCGTAATGGCGGCGCTACTGGGCGCGGGAACGGCGGACCTTTCCCAGTTCGCCCTCTGGGGCATGCTGAACTCCTTCTTTGAAGGGTTCGAAGGGAACGCGGCGGGCTTTGGCGGCCTTTCTTCTTCGGGCATTCTGTCCGGCGCGTTGACCGCGTCGCCCGGCATTCCGGTGAAGCCGTCCATCACCAATGACCCGTCCGGCAGGTCCGCCCAAGGGTACGCCGCCGTCATCAACCAGTTCAGCGTGGAGACCAACCCCCGCTATGCCGTCAACCAGAAGGGCAGGGGGGACACTTACTGCAACATCTTCGTGTGGGATGTTACCACCGCGATGAACGCGGAAATCCCCCATTACTTCAACGCGCGCACCGGTGAACCCATGAAGCGGGGAGACGCGGGCGCTTCCGAAATGAACGCCAACGCAATGCACGACTGGCTGAAGGCACACGGCACGACCTACGGCTGGAGGGAAGTCTCCGCCGAGGAGGCGCAGCGCCTTGCCAACAGCGGCCATCCGGTGGTCACGGCGCTGAAGCGGCCCGGCTCCCACGGCCATGTGCAGGTGGTGTGCCCGTCCAAGGACGGAACATTCAACCCCCAAAAGGGCGTCACCGTTGCCCAGGCGGGCAGCAATCTGACGCGCTACTCCTACATTTCAGACATTTTAGGAAGCTCCAGTTTATCCAAGGTTTCCTATTTCGCCCATATGTAACCGACACGGCAAGGAGGTGCTCTCATGGCGCTGACCATCAACAATAGCAATAAAATCACCGGTCTTGCATCCGGCCTTGAGACCGATACCATCATCGAAGGCCTGATGAAGCAGTATCAGCTCAAGGTAGACAAGCAGGCCCAGAAAACCATCAAGCTGGAATGGACCGCGGACGCCTACCGTGAAATCAACAACCTGATCAAGAATTTCCGCTCGGAGTATTTGAGCGTGCTTTCCAGCAACAACATGATGACCACTTCGGCCTACAGCAACTTCACGGTCAGCATGCTCACCACAAACGGCGCGGTATCGGTTTCCGCCTCGTCTTCCGCAGTGGCGGGGGAATACACCATCCAGAGCATCGACCAGCTCGCCACCGCCGCCGCCGTGGAAAGCAGGGAAGTGTTTGTCGGCGCGAAGTACGACAGCGAAACCAAGCTTTCCGAGCTCCAGCTGGAAAACATGCTGCAGTTTGAAGAGGTGGAAAACGAAGACGGCGAGATCGAGAAGGTGCTCTCCTTCTCCATTAACGGCAAAACCTTCACGTTCAATGAAGACACCACCATCGGCGAGATGATGCGGAAGGTCAACAGCTCCGGCGCCGGCGTCACCATGCGCTTCAGCAGCCTAAAAAAGGGCTTCTCGCTGACGACGGACAAGACCGGCAGCGACAGCCAGATCAACATCGTCAACCTGAAGGGCAACGCCTTCTCGACGGCGGACAGCGCCTTTGGCATCGCCGAAGGGCTTTACACGGGGCAGGACGCCATCTGCACCATCGAGGGCATGACGGTCACCCAGTCCACCAACTCCTTCACTTTCGACGGCATCACCTACAACCTCACCGCGGAGTCGGACACCCCCATCAAGTTCCGGGTGGATCAGGACTACGAAAAAACCGCGGACAATATCGTCAAGTTCATCGACGCTTACAACGAGCTGATCGACAAGCTCCAGGGCAAATTGTCTGAAAAGGTGTACAGAAACTACGCACCCCTGACCGATGCCCAGAAGAAGGAGATGAAGGAAGACGAGATTAAAAAGTGGGAGGAATACGCCAAGAGCGGCACTCTCCACAACGATCCGTACATCAGAACCCTGCTTACAGAACTGCGCAGCGCCTTTTTGAGCAAGCCCGAAGGTGTGAACAAGAGCTTGTATGACATCGGCATCAGCACCAAGTCCTGGTCGGAAGGTGCGAAAATCAAGGTGGACAGGGACAAGCTGATTACCGCCCTGAAAGAGGATCCGGAAAGCGTCAAGCAGCTGTTCGCATCCACCGACACAGAAGGCGGCCCGGGGCTGATGGTGCGCGTCTCCAACTCGCTGCTAAACTACACCAAAAACACCACCGACATCGCGCTCGACAGTCTGGACGACCGCATCACGAAGGCGAAGGAAGTATCCAAGTCCCTCACCGCGAAGATGGAGCAGAAGGAAAAGGATCTTTGGAGGAAGTATTCCGAAATGGAATCCGCCCTCGCCAGGCTGAACGGCATTTACGGCTGGATTTCCACCCTGTTTGCCGGCTGACGGTTGAAAGCAGGATGGGCCACAGGCGCGAAACTCCGGTTGATTGAAAGCCCGCTGGGGGCGAATATATAGTTGAGGAGATTGGAAACGTGAATACGGCAATCGCATATCAGAAGTACAAAGAACAGGAAGTCACCACGGCCAATCCCGTAGGACTGGTGGTGATGCTGTACAACGGCTGCATCAAGCGCCTGCGGCAGGCACAGCTGTCGATGGACAAAAAAGATTACGCCGAGACCAACGCCCATCTCAAAAGGGCGCAGGACATTCTCGCCGAACTGGTGAACGGCCTGGATTTCAGATACCCCGTCGCCAACGATCTGCTGGCGCTTTATGAGTTCATGATCCGCGAGATCGTCAAAGTCAACCTCGCGAAGGACCGCAACGGCATCGACCCGCTGGTGGACATGCTTTCGGACCTGCGTGACGCCTGGGTCCAGGTGGGCAAAACCTGCGGCAACGTTTACGAAGAGGAAGAAGGGACAGACCGATGACCGCCCAGATCGAAGCGGACCTTGTGCGGCTGCTGGAACTCAAGCGGGAACTCCTGACAGACCTTCTGACTACGCTTCGGCGGTCGGCGGAACACCTGAAAAACGGCGATACGGATTCCTTCAACGGCGAGATGGACAAAATCGGCGAAATCTCTGCCGCTGTGGACGATCTGGTCACCGCGGAAGTGGGCCTGAAAAGCGGCATGCCGCCGCGAAACGGGAAGGTCGCGGAACTGGAACAGAGCATCAAGTACATTCTCGGCCAGATCGAGCTGGCCTACAATGACTGCAAGGATGCCGCCCAGGAACAGCTCAGGCAGTTCGGGCAGCAGATCAAGTCCGTGCGCGGCACCCAGAAGGGCATCGAAGGCTACGCGGGGCAGCGCTACCGCAGCCAAGCTGCATTTGTTGACGAGAAGAAGTAACCCCCCCACCCTATGATTCGGAGCGAAGTCCATGAAGGTTGCAGATGTCCCGAAAGTACCGCAAGGTGCGCAGAACATATCTGCCGTCGGCGCCGGCCAGGCGGGCGGCAGCCAGGGGTTTATGTTTTCCCGGCACTTGATGGATTTCAGCCAGGCCCAGCATCAGAAGTACGTTGAGGACCTGAAGGACCGGATTTTCAAACAGGGTGAAACCATCAAGCGCAAGGCGGACCTCAGCGAGTTCGTTCAGTACAGAAAGCTGATTGCCGAACTGCTCGAAGTCGTCGCAAGCAATGCCTACGCCTGCGCGCGCACCACCGCCCTGGACAGCAGGGGAAGGCGGAACGTGTTCGTTCTGATTAAAAAGATCAACGTCCGTCTGGATGAGCTGGCACAACAGATCCTGCAGGAACAGAAAGAGAATCTCCGTCTGCTCGAAACGGTGGATGAGATCCGCGGCCTGCTGCTGGACGTTTTACTTTAAGAAAATAGAATCACAAACACGAGAGGAGAGCATCAAATGGAGGTCAAAGAGGAACTTCTGGAGCAGAAGGAGGATACCCAGCACGGCAGGTATCTTACGTTCAACCTCGGGGAAGAGGTTTTCGGGCTGGAGATTCGTTATATTACGGAAATCATCGGCCTGCAGCCGATCACAAAGATTCCCGAAGTCGCGCATTATATCAAGGGCGTCATCAACCTGAGGGGTAAGATCATTCCCGTGATCGACATGCGGCTCAAATTCGGCAAGGAACCCGCGGAGTACACCGACAGAACCTGCATCATCGTCATCGACACCGACGAACTGGTCGTCGGCCTCATTGTGGACAAGGTCTCCGAGGTCATGACCATCGAAGACGAGGACGTCGTTCCCCCGCCGGACCAGAGGACGGGCATCCGCAACCGCTACATCAAGGGCATCGGCAAGGTGGACGGCGACGTGAAGCTGCTTCTTGACTGCAAGACCCTGCTGGACGCCGACGAGACCGAGGAAGTCAACTCGATCATGTAAGGCATCCCGTGGCAAAAACCCCGACCGGTTCTCAGCCGGATTTCCGGTGATGAGAGCGGCCGGGGTTTTGCGCCCCGGACCGAAACGGTCCATGCGTGCCAAATTCCGCCCGCTTTCCGGCGGTTCGATTGAGGCGCCGGACCGGTAAGCATACGCGAGCGCGAAAGAGCGCCCGCGTTTCTAATGCCTGGGGCTGTTCAACAGCGAACGGGTATCGTATGATGGATACACAGTTCCGTCGGTGTAAGCCGGCGCGGTGTCCGATGGCTCCAGGGAAAAACGCAATGTGTTACCCGAGTAACGCCGAACGATAGAAAAAGGTTGTGTCAGAATGAGTGCAAGAAAAATTCGCGTCCTGGTCGTGGATGACTCCATGTTTGTGCGGGAGTTCATCGCATCCAAACTGTCGGAAGATGAAGGCATCGAGGTGGTGGGCAAGGCAATCAACGCCTTTGACGCCCGCGACAAAATCGCGACCCTTCGTCCGGACGTCATGACGCTGGATATAAACATGCCCCAGCTGGACGGCATCGAGTTTTTAAGGCAGCTGATGCCCAAGGACCCGCTGCCCGTGGTTGTGGTCAGCTCGGTCAGCAGCCGCGTGTTTGACGCGCTGAACGCCGGCGCGGTGGACTTCATCACCAAATCCAGCCTGACGGGCGAGCAGGAACAGCGCCGCTTCGTCATGGAGCTGGCGACGAAGATCAAAATCGCCTCCATCGCGAAAATCAGCCAGAACAAGAACGCCGCCGCCAGATGCACGCTGAAGGACGGCTGCCTTGGTCCCACGGTGGATAATGCCATCATCGCCGTCGGCGCGTCCACGGGCGGAACCGAGGCGGTGCAGACCATCCTTAAGGATTTAGGCAAGGATCTGCCGGGCATCGTCATCGTGCAGCACATGCCGCCGGTGTTCACCAAGCTGTTTGCCGAGCGGCTGAACAGCATCTGCGCCATGGAAGTCAGGGAAGCCCAGGACGGCGACGCCGTGCTCCCCGGCAGGGCGCTCATCGCCAAAGGCGGGCAGCATATGACCGTCGTGCGCAAGGCGAGCGGACTTTATGTGGAGTGCAAAGAGGGCGAAAAAATCAGCGGCCACTGCCCGTCGGTGGACGCGCTGTTTTCCTCTGTGGCAAAGCTTCGGGGCATCAAGAGCATGGGCATCATCCTCACCGGTATGGGGAGCGACGGCGCGAAGGGCCTGCTTGAAATGCGAACTGCCGGCGCCAGAACCCTCGGGCAGGACCAGCAGACCTGCGTGGTGTACGGCATGCCCGCCGTGGCGGAACGCATCGGCGCCGTGGAAACGCAGCTACCCCTGCAGGATATGGCGGCCAAGATCTATGACTGGAAGAACAGGCTTTGATGATGCAAAGCCTTCTTTTCACGGATTTTTGCCGAATGATTAAAGTTCTTGCCTTTTAGAACCGATACCATTAACATGATGTATAACGTCGAGAGCATCTATCTGTCCAAACTGGAAAAGTTCCAGTCCGTAGCCCAGCAGGGTGCCGCGAAGCTTGGCTCCAATGCGGGGGTGTTTTCTGATGTTTTGAACGCCATCTCGGAAAGGCTTGGTGCGCATCAGGCGCAGGAGCCCGTCATGATGACGGAAACGATTTCCTCCAGGGCGTATCAGACCAACTGGAACTACGGCGCCATCGAGGGCGCCATTGAAAGCGCCGCGCGAAGCACCGGGCTGGATTCGGACCTCATCCGCGCGGTGATCCGGGCGGAATCCTCCTTCCGGACGGACGCGGTTTCCGGCAAAGGGGCAATGGGGCTGATGCAGCTGATGCCCAAAACGGCGGAGGAAATGGGGGTCACGAACCCCTTTGACGCCAGGCAGAACGTGATGGGCGGCTCGGCGTACTTAAAAAAGCTCACCAACCGCTTCGGGGATCTTCGCCTCGCCCTCGCCGCGTACAACACCGGTCAGGGGCGGATCGCATCCCTCGGAATCACGGATGCCGGCGACCCCGAACAGTACGAAAGGATTTCCTCCGGCGTCCGTTCCTATGTGGACAGGGTGCTGGGTTACTACGAAGACTACAAAAACGCGCAGGGATAAACGGAGTCAGTCATGTTGAACGATGCATTCGGCGGCATAAACCTGCTGCAAAAAGGGCTGGACGCGGCCTGGACGAGAAACAGCGTCATCACCAACAACATCGCAAATGTGGACACGCCCGGCTTCAAAAGCTCCAAGGTGGAGTTTGAAGACGCGCTGAAGCGCGCCATGGAGGCGGACTCCGGCGGATTCAAAGCCAAAACCACCCGCGAGAAGCATATCGATTTTACCGGCTCCGCCGAGCAGGTAAAACCGGCCATCGTGACGAACAGCAACTCAAATTACCGTGCAGACGGCAATAATGTCGACATTGACTACGAGAGCGTCGAGCTCGCCAGGAACACCTACTGGTACTACGCGCTCATCGAGCAGATTTCCAGCGAGTTCGCAAAACTCAAAACCGTCATCAACGGATAACGAAAGGGGCAAGACGCATGAGCTTTCTTTCTTCGATCGACATCAGCGGCTCCGCGCTGACCGCCCAGCGCCTGCGTATGGACATTATCAGCGCCAACATCGCCAACGCGGAAACGGTGGACCCCGTTACCGGCGAGCCCTACCGCAGGCGGGTTGCCGAGCTGAGCGAGCGCAAGTCCTTCTCCGCCGAGCTGAATCAGGCGATGAGCGGCGGCGTGA
>JBMNTW010000019.1:0-14337 GCA_050945935.1 Christensenellales bacterium | reverse complement strand
GTTTCGGCGGGGCGCATGGTTGCTTCCGGTTCGTCGTCCACGTCCACAATATGCTGAATGGCGTTGCCCGTGCGCGGCAGAACATGGTGAAACAGGGCGAACGCACAAAGCGCCGCACCTGAAATCAGCAGGTCCATGCCGGCAACGGCGTACCACGGCCAGGGTTTTTTGTCGAATTTCCTCATCATTTCGCTCCTTAAGCCACTTCATTATACTGCTAATGCAGTTTCGCTTCAAGAGCTTGAAAATAAAAGGCGGTATGATTATAATTGGCAGGAAAACGGCACGGAACATGTCGTCAAGACGCATAGGTCAGTCGGCTCTGCCATGCAGCGGCTTACCTGACTTTATGTTCTCCTGCCGGCTCGCGCCTGAAACAGAAAACGAGGTGCTCCATGTCAAAATACTGGGTGCTGATCCCCGCCTACAAGCCGGATGTCCGGCTGATTTCCCTTGTGGAACAACTGCGCGGGGATTTTGATTTGCTGATTGTGGACGACGGAGGAGGCGAAGCTTTTGCCTCTGTTTTTGACGAGGCAAAAAGTCTGGGCGCTACCGTACTTCACCATCCGGTCAACCGCGGCAAGGGCGCTGCCATCAAAACAGGCCTTGCGTGGCTGAAAGAGCAGAAGGACGTGGCAGGCGTAATCACCGCGGACGCGGACGGTCAGCACGCGCCGGAGGACATTCAAAAAATCGCCAAAGCCATGCGGGAACATCCCGACACGGTCATTATCGGCGGGCGGGACTTTTCCCACATGCCGCTGAAATCCCGCTTCGGGAACACCGTTACGCGCTTTTTCTTTCGCCTGGGAACGGGTTCCGTCATTTCAGACACGCAAAGCGGCCTTCGGGGGCTGCCCGTTTCGCTGTTTGACGTTATGCTCGGCGCAAAGGGCGATCGCTACGAGTACGAAATGAACGTGCTTTTGAGTCTCGGCGAATGGAACGCCCATGCTCTGGAGATTCCCATCAGCACGATTTACATCGATGACAACAAGTCCTCCCACTTCAAGGCGGTGAAGGACGGGCTGAAGGTCTTTTCCCGGGTGATGCGGTATTTTCTTTCCGCCTTCCTTTCCACCGCCGTGGACTACGCCCTTTACGCTATTTTGCTCATCTGGCTGCCAGCCAGCCTGAGCTATGCCGGAGCAAGGCTGGTCAGCTGTATACTCAATTATCTGCTGAACGCAAAAATGGTGTTTCACCGCGCGCCTTCCGCCAAAAACGCCTTCGGGTACTTCACCCTGGCTTTGGCGGTGCTCATAACAGGAAGCCTGGGCGTCAAGGGGTTGACTGCTCTGGGGCTTCCCAACGTGGTTTCGAAAATTCTGGTGGACTGCGTGCTGTTCGTGGTCAACTACTTCGTGCAGAAGAAAGTCATCTTTAAAAAATAGTTCAACTGTAAAAAGGCTGCGCGTAAAGCCGCGCCTTCCTTTTTCTGGTTGCCTTGCCGCCTGGAGGATGTTAGAATCACTTTCAACAAGTTAATGGAGGTTCACCCATGACATATGAGAAAATTGCGGTCATCGGCCTGGGCGCGGTGGGCTGCGCCTACGCCCATGTGATTCAAAATGCGGGCATCGAGCTGAAGGTCATCGCCGGCGGCGAACGGGCGGGGCGGATTGCTTCCGGCATGAAGATCAACGGTGAAACCGTGGTGTTCGACACCGTAGCCCCCGGCGAACAGTATGACGCGGACCTCTTGCTGGTCGCCTGCAAGTTCCACCACTTGGATCAGGTCATTGCGGACATGAAAGGCTGCGTCGGCAAGGATACCGTCATCGTCTCCATGCTGAACGGGCTGGGCGCCGAGGAGAAGCTTCAGTCGGCGTACCCCGATAACACCGTGCTTTACTGCCGCGTGGCGGGCCTTGCCGTCGTCAAGGAAGGCGAGGAGCTCAACATCGGCGGTTACGGTCACTGGAAGGCCGGCGCGGCGGACAACCGCGTCCTCACCCCCGCTGTTTCCGCCCTTGTGGACCTTTGCGAGCGCATCGGCCTGCCGCTGATTGTGCCGGAGGATATGCTCCACGCCGTCTGGTGGAAGCTGATGTGCAACGTGGGCATCAACCAGTGCTCCGCGGTGCTTCGCGCGCCCTACGGCGTGTTCCAGAAGATTCCCGAAGCGCGGAACATGATGCTTTCCGCCATGGAGGAGGTGCGCCTGGTCGCACCGAGCGCCGGCGTGACGCTCACCGACGAGGACGTGAACGAATGGCTCACCATGCTGGACTCCCTTGTGGAATGGGGCAAAACCTCCATGCTGCAGGACGTGGAGGGCAGGCGTAAAACCGAGGTGGAAATCCTTGCCGGTTCGGTGATTCGCGCTGGCGAAAAACTCGGCGTTCCCACACCGGTGAACCGCTTCCTGTTTGACCAGCTTCGCACCATCGAAAAGATGAACGGCATCGGTTGACGGCATTAAAAAACGGCGCTCCGATCACTTGTACGCGGTAGAACAAGGGAAAGGCATAGCAAAAGCTATGCCTTTCCCTCTTCATCACTCAACCTCTTTTCAACGTTTCAGTGCGCTGTTGAACAGGTATTTTCCTAAACTCTGCTGCTTCCACTAAATCATTTTGCAGCGATTTTCCAGCAAGGAGATCTACCTCATCAAATGGAGCTAATTGATGACCATCCAAGTAGTTTGCTACGCGTAAAGATGCTCGTGATATGGCTTTAAGCGCATCATCACGTTTTGATGTATCTATATTAATATCGGCTGATATTCTACAGGAGTACGCCTTAACAAAAGTAACTGTTCTACTATACTTCTGTTTTTTTAGTTGCTTGCCGACCTTATATTCCACACTAAGCGATACTCGTGGAAACGCGATTTCACACAATGATGTATCAAATATCGCTATCTCGTCTTGGACTGTTTCTTCGGGATACAGCTCAAAAGCATTCTGGAATAAGGCTCCTAAATTAAGTTCGTTATGCGTTCCATTGTTTTCGATTGATACATCAGATATTCTAATATCTTTTGCTGCCAACTTGCCTGAGTTTTTGATTTGCAAGTACAGCATACCGCTATACTCAGCAAGGGTCATGCTGAGTTGAGGTTGAATGCTATCATAAGTATTGACGATGATTTTGAATGATTGCACAAATTGCTACCATTGCAGTAACTACTGTTGCCACCGAAGATAGGATTTCAAAAAGTAATTCCATTATTACATAGTTACTTCCAGCACAAAAACTCATAAATATTGTTTTTATTGTATCGCAATCCCTTGAAAAATCCAATGAGATAATAAAGAACTCCATTCAATAATTAATAAGAATAATCGCTTCATAGAGCTTTCGATGCCCTAATTAGCGATTACTCTTGTTATTTAAGGTGTTTCTGAGTTGGTTATCCCTTAAGGGCATTCCCTTATATGATTATTTTGATGCGTTCAGCTCAAATTGCAGATGATTTCCTCGCCGTAAAGCGTCAGAATCGCGCCGCCTTCGGTGCAGCGGACGGCTTCTGAATAGTCTTTGGCGAAGGCGTTCCAGTTGATGGGAACCTCCTCAAAGACCGAAGCCCCCTGCTCGCTTCCGATGGCGCAGTGCAGCCCGTTTGGCCCGGTGTAGTACCGAATACCGGGGTAAACGCTCTTTTCGTCCCACACCTGGGCGTAGTACCCGTCCGTACCCTTCACCACCTCGATGGTGCGGACCGGCGTTTCGCCGTCCGTGCCGTACACGGTGCAGCTCATGCGGGTCATGGTGGAGCTGATTTTTCCTTCGATGCGGGCGCCGGTGTTGAACTCCGCAGTGATTGTGTAGTTCCCGCCGGATGCCTTGATGCGCGCGCTGCCGTCCCCCCATTCGCCGGGGGTTTCGCCCTTGACCAGCCCCAGGAAGTAAGAGCAAACGTCCTCCACCGTGCCGTTGGCCTGGGCGAGCGCCAGCTTGAAGCTCAGCATGCGCAAAGAATGCGCCTTTGCCACAGCCAGGAACCCTTCTTCGGAAGACTTGTACGCCTCCCTGTAGGCAAAGAGCAGGGTTTCCACGGGGTTTTGGGCTTGCGCCGTTTCCTCTTCCTCCCCCTGCCCGTTTTCGTACTGGCCGACCGGTGCGTCCGGCGTGTTCGCAGGAGTCCTTGTTTCTTCCGGCGCGTAGGCGTCAACCGCGCTTGGGGTGGTGGAAACCGCCTCTGCGGGCGTGGTGGAGGGAATGACGGTGGAGAAGGGCTGTTTCTGGTTGCCCACCACCAGTATGACGGCCACCACCAGCGCCACCAGTCCGAACAGCACCAAAAACGCGGTCTTCCATCCGCTTCTTTTGGAGCGCGCCCGCTTGAGCATGACGGGAACAAACTTATTCGTCCTTCTGAACATGTTAACCCCTCAGCTCAAGCCGGTATGTGGCGCGAAGATGCGTCGTTTCGTCGGCGTAGTAATACGGAATATAAAGCACGGCGGGGTCCGGCGTGGTCCTGAAGTCCGAAGAGACCATCTCCGCGCACTGGGTGGTCGACTGGGTGTTCAGGTCGTAGGAATACAGGGCAAAGCCGTAATCCGCCTCGCCGGTGGTGTCCGTTCCTTCGGTGTAGTACAAAAGCCCGCTCTGCCCCCATTCGATGTTGACGATGTAGCGGTCCCGCACAAGGTAGATTTCCTCGCCGGTGGTCATCGAGCGGAGCTTGATGCTGGTGTTGTTCTGGGTTTCGTCCCCTTCTTCGCCGATTTCGAAGGATTCGAGTATGGCCATGTACCTGCCGTCCGGCGAGATGACGAAACTGTCTCCCGCAGTGACTTCGGCGCGCATGCCGCCTTCGGGCTTGATGCGGTAAATCTTGCCCGTTCCTTCTTTATCCGGGTTGGCGAAGTAAAGGTCGCCGTTGAAGAAGGCCATGCTGCCCTCTTCAATCTCCTTATCTTCAACGAGGGTGACGCGCTGGGACTCGTCGGTGATGGTGAAGTCGTACTTCATCAGCTCCAGCGCGTCATTGCCGCTCATGACATAGATTTCCGAGCCCAGCTGGTCCCAGATGAAGTTTGTGGTGATCTTGCCAAGTCCGAAATCGCTGATGTTGGTCAGCCGTTCGGTGTCCAGGTTCAAAACATAGAGGTAGCATATCTCCTCGGCGCGTTCCAGAATGGCGAGCTTTCTGCCGTCCGGCGAGTACTCCGCCATGAGGATGGTGGAAAAGTCCGCCTCCGTCAGCCGGGTCATGCGGCCTTCTGTATCCAGCGCCCAGAGTTCCTCGGTGCTTTCGGTTTCGCCGTTCGCCCCCTGTTCCGAAGACAGGCGGGAGAACACGGCGGTGTTTCCGTTCGGCGAGGAGCAAAGGTAAATGCCGTCCTCCATCACCACGGGCAGCACCGCTGGCTCGCCGTCAATCTTGACGACGGCAGTTTCGTAAATCTGGGCATTGACGCTGGCGCTGGACCAGTTGGGGAGGCTGTTTCCGGCAAGCGCCTGCACGCCGACGCCGCCCTGACCGAGGCTTGTGAGCACCTCATACGGAAGACTGTCCGCAAAGGTCTGGGCTTCCTCCTTCGTTTCAAAGGGCCGGGAAATCAGCGTGGTCTTGCCGTCCGCGCACAGGGTGGGGAACAGGCCGATGCCCTCGGCGGTTCCTTCCGCGAAGGCGAAAAGCGCGTCCACCGTGGCGTACCACTTGGCGTTATGGTCAATGTCCTTCGGTTTGAACCTGACGGTCAGCGTGCCGCCGGAAGCGGACACCGAAGCTTCCGCCCCCTCTTTGAGCTGGAAGATGATGCGGAACCTGTCGTCATTGGTCTGAAACTGCCGAAACACGCCGTGAAGCAGGTCCTGGGCGGAGCCAAGGTCCAGCGTGCGGTCATAGTCCCAGTAGTTCAGCTCGTAAAACTCCACAACAAGGCGCTGGGGCGTGCCGGTGAGATACGCCCGGTATTCCGGCACACCGTCCGCCACGGTTTGCGCGGTGCCGTTTCGCTCGCTGCCGGAGGCGAAGGTCATCGTGGCGGTAACGGTGTCCTCCGTCCGCACAAAGTCGATGGACAGGCAGTTGCTGTTCAGTATTTTTTTACCGCCGGACGAAAGGATTTCATACGGCGCTTCGGGCACGGGCGAAGGTGAAAGGGTTGCCGAAACATCCGGCGCTTTGCCCGAACCCGTGGAGCAGGCCGCAAGGGCGAATGCCGTCAGCGCGGCCAGCAGTATGGCGATGATCTTTCTCATTTGCTACCTTCAAAGAAGATTTGGCGTCACAGGCCGTAACGCTCGACGATGCGGGTCACCTCGGCGTAGACGCGGTCAATGTCGATGGAGTAAAACTCGCCGTTCTCGTACAGGATGCGGCCGTTCACCATGGTCATGCGCACGTCCGCCGCGGAAACGGAGTACACCGCCGCGGCGCGAAGGTCGTTCGCGGGCATCATGTTCGGAACCTTGGTGTCGATGCGGATGATGTCCGCCAACGCGCCCGCCGTCAGCCTGCCGGTGTTGAAGCCCAGCGCGTAGGCGCCGTTGGCGGTGGCCATGGACAGCGCCTGCTTGGCGTTCACGTCCGTCGCGTTGCCGGTGATGCCCTTGTGCAGCGTTGCCGCAAGGCGCAGTTCCTCGAACATGTCCAGATTGTTGTTGCTGGCGGCGCCGTCGGTGCCCAGGCACACGTTAATCCTGTGCGCCAGCATGGCGGGAACGGGGGCGATGCCGCTGCCCAGCTTGAGGTTGCTCTGGGGGCAGTGCAGCACATGGGCCTTCGCCGCGCCGATGAGGGCGGCGTCGTCCTCGTCGATATGCACGCAGTGGGCAAGCAGAGTCTTGTCATGAAGCATACCGAGGGAGGACAGGTACGCCGCAGGCGTCAGCCCGTGGCGGAGCTTGCATTCCTCATGCTCCTGGAAGGTTTCGCTCACATGCACATGCAGCCGCGCGTCCAGCTTGGCCGCAAGGTCCCCCGCCGCCGCGAGGGTGGCGGCATTGCAGGTGTATTCCGCGTGGGGGGTGATGGCGATTTTGATTCTGCCGTCCTCGGCATCGTTAAACTCGTCAAAGAGCGATTTGGCGATGGCCAGGCGGGACTTGCCGTCGTCATTCCCCGTTACGATGCCCTGCCCGAGCAGCGCGCGAATGCCGGAATCGGCAATCGCCCGGGCGGTATTATCCATGAAGAAGTACATGTCGTTCACAAGGGTGCATCCGCCCCGGATGCACTCCGCCGCCGCCAGCATGGTTCCCCAGTAGGCGTCTTCGGCGGTGAGCTTGTCTTCCAGCGGCCAGATGCGCTCTCTGAGCCAGGTGGAAAGCTCCATATCGTCCGCCGCGTTGCGGAACAGCGTCATGGCCAGATGGGTGTGGGCGTTGACCAGTCCGGGCATGAGCAGATCGCCTTCGCAGTCAATCACCCGATGTGCCGTAAAGCCTTCCGGAACTTCCCCCGTGAAGGCAATCAGCCTGTCCGTCACGCCGAGGCAGCCGTTTATCACTTCCCCGGTGGAGGCTAGGATGCGTGCGTTGGTGAAAAGCGTGTTCATTGCTGCGTCTCCTGCATGGTTTTCCTTCTCTTCAGCTCCGTCGAAATCGCTTCGTGCACCGGCAGGTTCTTGTCCAGCGAAACGGCGGCGAGGTAGCGCGCAAAGGACGGCGAAAGCGTTTCGTGGCGCAGGGCATACTCCACCGTGGCGGCGAGATAGCCGAGCTTGTCGCCAATGTCGTACCGCGCGCCTTCAAAACGGCAGGCGTAGATGTTCTGGGTGGTCAGAAGCGATCTCAGCGCGTCGGTGAGCTGAATCTCTCCCTTTGCGCCGGGCTGGGTGTTTCTGAGGATGGAAAAGATTTCCGGGGTAATGATGTAGCGCCCCAGAATGGCGATGTTGGAGGGTGCCACGTCCAGCGAGGGCTTTTCCACCAGATCCCTGACCTTGCAGAAGTTCCCCGTGAACGGACCCGACGGGTCCACAATGCCGTAGCGGCTGACCAGCGCGTCCGGCACGGTCTGCACGCCCAGCACCGACGAGCCGGTGTTGGCGTACACCTCGATCAGCTGGCGCAGCGCAGGCTTCTTGGGGTTGTAGACGATGTCGTCCCCTAAAAGCACTGCGAAGGGCTCGTTGCCGATGAAGTGGTTGGCGCAGTACACCGCGTGGCCGAGGCCCAAAGGTTCCTGCTGCCGGATGTAGTAAATATCCGCAAGATTTGCGATGGAGCGGACCATTTCCAGCATTTCGGTCTGGCCGTTCCGGTAGAGTTCCTGCTCCAGTTCGAGCGAACGGTCAAAATGGTCCTCGATGGACTTTTTGGTGCGTCCGGTTATGATGATGATCGTGTCAATCCCCGATGCCACAGCCTCTTCCACGATGAACTGGATGGCGGGCTTGTCCACGATGGGTAGCATTTCCTTGGCCTGTGCCTTCGTCGCCGGCAAAAAGCGCGTGCCCAGACCGGCCGCTGGGATGACGGCTTTGCGTATCCGCATGGCTGCCTCCTTGTGTTCATGTTAAGCCGCGATTTTTTCGCAGACCTTTTCAACATGCATTATATCATACCCGCATCTTTGGTGGGGCTGTTTTTTGGCCCATAACCTGCCAATGGAACAGAATCCCTAGTTTACGACAAAAAACTTTTGAAAAAGGTATTGCAGAACCACCCTGCCGTGCTATAATGTGATTGAAAGTCAAAGATAGTCAAAGTTAAACGAGGTGATGTGAATTGTCCGCAGTGAGCGACGCCATCGAGCGTTTCATCGTGGAACTGCTGGCCGAAGCGAACAACGTGGAACTTCAGCGAAACGAGCTGGCCCAGGCCTTCGGCTGCGCACCCTCCCAGATCAACTATGTGCTTTCCACCCGTTTTTCGCCGGAACACGGGTACATTATTACCAGCAAGCGGGGTGGCGGCGGGCACATCACCATCGCCCGTATTGTGCTTACCGAAGGAGACCTTTTGCGCCACCTGGTCACCGGCGGCATTGGAGACACCCTTTCCCTCAACCGTGCAAAGGCGATTATTTCGCGGCTGCGGGCGGAAAACGTGGTTTCCGAACGGGAGGCCGCCCTGCTGCTTTCCGGTGTGACGGACCATCCGGCGATACCCGCTTCCCAAAAGGACCGCGTACGGGCGGAAACGCTGAAGAAGATGCTGATGGGCCTGATCCAGGCAACGACGCACAGCGACCGGCATAACGATAAGGAGTATTGATGTAAGGCGAGGTGATACCATGCTCTGCGACGAATGCAAACGCAACAACGCCTCCGTCCATCTTGTTTCCATCATCAACGGCGAGAAGAAGGAGCGCCATATCTGTCAGGATTGCGCGAAAAAACTGGGGACGGACAGCTTTTTGACCTTCTCCTGGGGGGATGTGTTCCCCTCCGCTTTCGCCTTCAAGGAACATAAAACCACGGCGCGATGCCCGTCCTGCGGCACCACGCTGGACGACATTACGAAAACGGGCCTGCTCGGCTGCCCTTCGTGCTACAGCAGCTTTAAGAGCGACATTATGCCCATCATCGCCCGGGTTCAGAGCCGCACGAAACACAGCGGCCGCTCCCCCGTGGGCTACGAGGCTCCCAAGCTGAATCAGCCGCTGGAAGCCGTTCCCGAGCAGGTTGAGGACACGCTGGAAGCCAGACTTCGGTCGGAGCTTGCCCAGGCCGTCGCCGCCGAGGAGTACGAGCGTGCTGCGGAACTGAGGGATAAGCTCAAGGCCCTTGCCGCGAAAAACGGCAAAAACTCCGAACACCACGCGCACAAGGAGGGCTGAGCCATGTCTGTGCTTCTCGATTCGGACATTGCGATTTCCACCCGTGTCCGCCTGGCGCGAAACTATACCGACCTGCCCTTCCCGGCGAAGATGACCCGCACCCAATTCAAAAAGCTGAACGAGCGCATCGTCGCCCGCCTAGGCAGAAGGGAGTTCACAAGGCTGGATATGTCCTCCCTCTCCCCCGTGGAGCGGCAGGTGCTGGTGGAAAGGCACCTTGCCAGCAGGGAACTCATCGACCGGCAGGACGGCATGCTGCTTCTTTCCAAGTCCGAGACCATTTCCATCATGGCGGGCGAGGAGGACCACCTTCGCATCCAGTGCGTGCTGCCGGGGCTGCGCCTGGAAGAGGCGGACAACCTCAGCCGTTCGGTGGATGCCATGCTCTCGGCGGACGGATACGCCTTCGATCCGGAACTCGGTTACCTCACCGCCTGCCCCACCAACGTGGGCACAGGCATGCGCGCCTCCGTCATGCTGCACCTGCCGGCGATGGCGATGACCGGCTCCATCCAGAGCCTGATCGAAACCGTGGGCAAGTTCGGCTATACCCTGCGCGGCTACTACGGCGAAGGCACCAAAGCGGACGGCGACATGGCGCAGATTTCCAACCAGGTTACACTCGGACTGTCCGAGGAGGAAATCATCGGCAACCTTTCCGAGGTGGTGCGCAGCATCATCAAAAAGGAGCGCTCCGCCCGGGAAGCTCTTCTCAAGGGGGACAACGGCCAGCTGACCGACAGACTGCACCGCAGTCTGGGCATATTAAAGTATGCGCGAAGGCTTACCACCGAGGAAATGATGCAGCGCCTTTCGGACGTGAAGCTCGCCCTTTCTCTGGGCCTGTTCGAAGGGGTGACCGCGGCGGACCTTGAAAAGCTGACCACATTATGCCAGCCCGCAAGTGTGGCGGCAACGCTCTCCGGCGCTTCCACCCCCGAACAGCGGGACGAAGCCCGGGCGCGCATGGTGCGCGTCGCGCTGAAGGACTGCAACGTGTTTTAAGCAAAAGAAGTTTATCAGTTACTTGAGATCGAGGTGATCAATTCATGGAAACCAACAGCAGATTCACCGAAGGCGCCCAGCGCGCCCTGATGATCGCCCAGCAGACCGCCCGTCAGCTCGGCAACAACTACGTGGGCACCGAGCACCTATTGCTCGCCCTGGTGCTGGAAGGCAACGGCGAAAGCACCGCCTCCAAAATCCTGCGCGCATCCGGCGTGGACCAGAACGCCATCCTCGCCCGGCTCAACCGCGGCGGCGTGATGGAAGATGCCCCCGTGTTCGACTACACGCCCAGGGTCAAGCGCATCATCACCAGCAGCATGCAGGAATCCAAGGCGATGGGTTCCGGCTATGTGGGCACGGAACACCTGCTCATTGCCCTTTTGAAGGAGCAGGAAGGCGTTGCCGACCAGATTTTGAGGGACATCGGCGTTGACCCCAACGCCCTGATTGCCAAACTCACCGGCGGTGAAGCCGCGCAAGGCGGCGCGTTCCGCCAGAAACCCTCCACCAACACCCCCACGCTGGACCAGTACTCCAGAGACTTTACCGCCGCAGCCCGGGACGGCGATCTCGACCCCGTCATCGGCAGAACCACCGAAATTGAGCGCATTGTGCAGATTCTCTCCCGCCGCACGAAGAACAATCCCGTGCTGGTGGGCGACCCCGGCGTGGGCAAGAGCGCCGTGGTCGAAGGTCTTGCCCAGCGCATTGTGGAGGGCAACATTCCCGAAACGCTGAAGGATAAGCGCCTTGTGGCGGTGGACCTTGCCAGCATGCTCGCCGGCGCGAAGTACCGCGGCGAGTTCGAGGAGCGCATCAAGACCGCCCTGGATGAGGTCAAGAAGGCGAAAAACGTCATTCTGTTCATCGACGAGCTGCACACCATCGTGGGCGCGGGCGCGTCCGAAGGCGCCATTGACGCGGCGAACATTTTAAAACCCATGCTCGCCCGGGGCGAAATGCAGATCATCGGCGCCACCACGCTGAACGAGTACAGAAAGCACATCGAAAAGGATGCCGCTTTGGAGCGCAGGTTCCAGCCCGTCACCATCGGCGAGCCTTCCAGAGAGGAGTCCGAGCAGATCCTTCTGGGCCTTCGTGACCGGTACGAAGCGCACCACAAGGTCCGCATCACCAACGAGGCCATCAAGGCAGCGGTCAACCTTTCGGACCGCTACATTTCCGACCGCTTCCTGCCGGACAAGGCCGTGGACCTGATGGACGAGGCGGCTTCCAGAGTGCGCATCCGCTCCTTCGTGGCCCCGCCGGACGTCAAGGCGCTGGAAGAAAAGCTTTCCGCCATCGGCAAGGAAAAGGAGGAAGCCGTCAAGAACCAGCAGTTCGAGCGTGCCGCCCAGCTTCGGGACGAGGAGCCGAAGATTAGAGCGGAAATCGAGCGGCTGCGCAGCGAGTGGGAAGCCGGCAAAAACAGCGCCACCGCCGTGGTCACCGAGGAGGATATTGCCCATGTGGTCTCTTCCTGGACGAACATCCCCGTGGAGCAGATGACCGAGGATGAGAGCGCGCGGCTTCTGAAACTGGAAGAGATTCTGCACGAGCGCGTCGTCGGGCAGGACGAGGCGGTGAACTCCATCTCCGCCGCCATCCGCAGGGCGCGCGCCGGTCTGAAGGACCCTAAGCGCCCCATCGGGTCGTACATTTTCCTTGGCCCCACCGGCGTGGGCAAGACAGAATTGAGCAAGGCGCTGGCAGAAGCGATGTTCGGCAGCGAGGACGCGATGATCCGGCTGGATATGTCTGAGTACATGGAGTCCCACTCCGTGGCGAAGCTCATCGGCTCGCCTCCGGGCTATGTGGGGTACGACGAGGGCGGCCAGCTGACGGAAAAAATCCGCAGGAAGCCCTATTCCGTGGTACTGTTCGACGAAATCGAAAAAGCGCATCCAGACGTGTTCAACATGCTGCTCCAGATTCTGGATGACGGCAGGCTTACCGACTCCCACGGACGCACTGTGGACTTTCGCAACACCATCCTCATCATGACAAGCAACGTGGGCGCCCGCACCATCAAGTCCGCCCGGGTGGGGTTTGAAAGCGGCAGCCGCAACGCCGTGGACTTTGAGCGCGTGAAGGAGAACATGCTCTCCGAACTCAAGCGGGTGTTTAGGCCGGAGTTCCTCAACAGGGTGGACGACATTATCGTCTTCAGCCCGCTGAACGAGGACGACACGAGAAAGATCGTGGAACTGATGATGAACGCCGTGGAAAAGCGCCTGGCCGAACGCGGCATCGAGCTGACCATGACGGATGCGGCTTTGGACTTCCTAGCCAAAGAAGGCTTCGATCAGGAGTACGGCGCAAGGCCGCTGCGCAGGGCGATCCAGCAGAAGGTGGAGGACAGCCTGTCTGAAGAAATCCTGAAAAAGAACATCGCCATCGGCGATAAGGTCGTGGGCGACCTTGAAGACAGCAGACTGGTCTTCAAAAAAGCATAACAGGCACAAGCAAAAAGCCGGGGGAGCTTCCCCCGGCTTTGTTGTTTTGGGAATCAGTAATACCGGAACGCTTCCACATGGGTGGAATCGTACTCGCTGTACGCCTCGGCGCATTCGCCGAAGAAAACGGGCAGATAGTCCCGCATGCCCGGTGCGAGCTCGGCTTTGAGGAAGTCCTCTAACTCCATCCAGAACACCTTCCCCTCTCTGCTTTCGCGCAGTTCGCCGGAAAAAGTGCCCGTTTCATACAGAAAAATCAGCCTGTGGCTGCCGTTTTCTTTGCTAAACCAGTGAACGTTGCCGCAAAGTTTCAGATTGCTTACGGTCAGGCCGGTTTCCTCCTGAACCTCCCGAATCGCGGCGGAGATTAGGCTTTCCCCCTGCTCGGCGTGCCCTCCGGGGAAGGTGAGCCCGTCCCACTTGGAACCCACCTTGTCCAGCACCAGAACCTTTGTGCCGTTTCGCACCATGCACATGTTTAAAAGCACCACAATGGCGCCATTGTCACTCGCCATAGACCAGCTCCCGGATTTTGGGCAGGGCGTCTTTTGCCGCGGCGCGCCCGCGCTCGATGATTTCCGCCGCGTCCGCCGTGGAGTTGGAATCCAGGTCCCACACATACGGGGCAACGATGAGGTCCGCAGCGCTTTCCTTCATGCGCGCCAGTTCCCACTGCATGATGCGCATGCAGGCGTACATGTAGTCAAAGTTTCTGCTCATGCGAAGGGGGTATTTGCCGTCCTCGTGACCGCGGTAGCCCACGTCCACGCCCACCACCACGTCCGCCCCCATCTGGCGCACCACGTCGCAGGGCACGCGGGAGATCACGCCGCCGTCCGTCAGCAGCATGCCTTGATAGGGATACGGCTCGATGACGCCGGGCAGGGCGTAACTGCCCCGGGTGCCTTCGTGGAGCTTCCCTTCTGAGAGCACCACCAGTCTGCCGGTGTAAAGGTCCACCGCCACGCAGGAAAAGGGGATTTTCGTTTCTTCGAAGGATTTATCCTTGGTGAGCAGCCGGACCAGCGCCTGGAACTTCTCGCCCTTGATGAAGCCGCCCTTTCGGGGCAGACGGAAGTCGAACAGTTCCTTTTCGTTGAGCATGGGGATCATCTGCCCGGCGAGCTTCAAGTCGGTGCCGCAGCAGTATATGGCGCCCACCACGGCGCCCATGCTGGAACC
>JBMNTW010000018.1:0-14662 GCA_050945935.1 Christensenellales bacterium | reverse complement strand
GAAGACATGCCCGGCTTTGACTCCATCGCGCTACATATGTGGCACATCTACACCGGCGGTCTGCGTCAGCTCAACGACGGCAGCTGGATCGCTTCCGACATCGACCTCGCCCGCACTCTGGCCGAGAACGCTCTGCCTTCCTTTGAATGGATGGGCTCCGTCGGCCTGAACGCCGGCTACGGCGAAGGCGCAAGGCTGAGCACCGTGCTCGGCGCCATGTGGCCCCGCACCCACAGCTTCATGTCCGGCGCGGAGCGCATTCCGCAGCTTGAAAAGGTCGCCCGCGAACACGGCGTGGAGATCTACACCGAAACCGCCGGTACCGAACTGATCGTGGAAAACGGCAAGGTCGTCGGCGCCAAGGCCGAAAAGGCTGACGGCACCAAGATCACCATCAAGACCAACAACGGTGTTGTGCTCGCCACCGGCGGTTACTGCGCGAACCCCGCGATGGTCAAGCAGTACGACAAGTACTGGGGCGATGACCTGTCTGACAGGACCCTCTCCACCAACCTTGGCACCAACGAAGGTGACGGTATCATCATGGCCATGGCCATCGGCGCCGACGTGACCGGTCTGGAAGTCGCTCAGATGATGCCCTCCTCCTCTCCCACCAAGGGCACCATGACCGACGGTATCTGGGGCGACGCTTCCGCCCAGATCTGGATTGACGGCAAGGGCAACCGCTTCGTGAACGAGTACGCCGAGCGCGACGTTCTCGCCAAGGCTTCCCTGGCGCTGGAAGACGGCATCTTCTACATCATCTATGCCGGCTTCGGTGATCCCAACAACCCCACTGCCCCGCTGAAGGGCACCGACTATAACGAGCGCGTTGCCGCGATGGTCGAAGGCGGCCACATCTGGTACGGCGAAACCCTCGCCGAGCTGGCTGAAGCTTCCAAGACCCCGGCCGCAGGCGTTGCTCCCGCCTTCACGGAAGAAGCCCTGCGCAACGTGATCGAGACCTACAACAAGTACGTCGAGAACCAGCACGACGATGATTTCGGCAAGGAAGTCATCTCCGGCGCCATCGACCTCGAGTACATCGAGTCCACCCCCGGCGTGGGCATCTGCATCAGCCCCCGCAAGTCCTCCCTGCACCACACCATGGGCGGTGTGCGCATCGACACCGAGACCCACGTGCTTGACAAGAACGGCAACATCATCCAGGGCCTGTGGGCAGCCGGCGAAGTCACCGGCGGCATCCACGCCGGCAACCGCCTGGGCGGCAACGCCATCGCGGACATCTTCACCTTCGGCCGCATCGCCGGTCTGAACGCTGCCGCGAAGAAGTAAGCCAACCAATCAAAACGGAAGGGACGGGAAACCGTCCCTTCTTTTCAGTATTAAAAGCACTGCCGGACGGTCTCGTCCGGCGGTTTGATTTTAGCAGGGGAAAGGCGGACAAACGATCCTTATGATATAGGTGGAGGAAAGGTTGTGGAAGCCCTCAAGAAGACCGACGAGGTCGGCCGTGCCAGGAAGAAGGCAAAGGGCAGGTAAAAAACGCTTCCCATTATCACACCAACGAACATATCCTTCATGCAGACATCTTGCTGCAAAAAGAGGCGGAAATCTTCCGCCTCTTTCCTTATAAATTGCGTTCGAAGCCGGTCAGCGCCGAAAACTACTTCTTCATCTCTATAAGCGCTTCGTCGATGGCGCGCTTCTGGTACTCGAACAGCTCCATGATGCCGAGCTCGCCCATGTCCAGAAGCTTATAAAGCTCCTCCCTGGCGACGGGGCGCTTTTCGCCCGTACCCTGAATCTCCACAAAGCCGTCACCTGCCATCACAAGGTTCAAATCCGCCTGAGCGCTGGCGTCCTCGGTGTAGCAAAGGTCCAGCAGCGGCTCGCCGTCCACCACGCCGCAGCTCACCGCAGCCACGGGGGGCAAAAGGCAGCGTTCTGCGGCGCGCAGCTTGTGCAAAGCTAGAGCCATGGCAACGTACCCGCCGGTGATGGAGGCGGTCCTCGTTCCGCCGTCCGCCTGGATTACGTCGCAGTCGATGGCCAGGGTGCGCTCCCCAAAATGGGAAAGGTCAATCCCGCAGCGCAGCGAACGCCCGATCAGACGGGAAATTTCGGTGCTTCTGCCGTCCGGCCCGTTTTTGAAGTTTTCCCTCTTTTTTCGGTTCTGGGTGGAGGAGGGGAGCATTGCGTACTCCGCGGTCAGCCAGCCCGTTCCCTTACCTATTAAAAAAGGAGGGACTTTCGGCTCCACCATGGCGGTGCAAATCACTCTGGTTTTACCAAACTCTATCAAAACAGAGCCAAGGGCATGCTCCGTGAATCCTGTGGTGATACGGATGGGGCGCAGCTCGTCATAGGCGCGGCCGTCGATTCTTTGCATAACTTTCCTCCTTGTCGGATAACGCTTGATTCGATGATACCCCTTCAAGCGTCCGTGCGTCAACCGCACACGCCGACGGAAGAAGGAAAAAGCTTGGCAATCAATGGCCGTTCACGTACATGGGCGCGGAAACGGGCATGTCGCCGTAGTCCTTCCCCTCGATGCGGAAGGAAACAGCGGGAACGCCGAACTCCCGGCAGACCAGCGCGGCGCATTCCATGGCGCGCCGTTCCAGCAGGGGGTGTTCCCGCAGGCCTTCCGCCGTGGCGGAAAGGTCGATGATCGCCACCCCGCCCTCGACGACGACGGACAAAAGCTCCGTATCCGTTGGGAAGCAGGAACGGAGCGCGTCAATCTGGCCGGGGCCTTTCACAAACTCATCCACAGCTTTTTCAAGGGTCGCCTCGCCCTCGATAAACCTCGTAACGGGAACGTTCAGCGTGCTTTCGTAGTTCGGGAAGTAAAGGGTCATGCTTTCGCCGCTGCCGCCTTCGGTTACCGTCACGCTTTCAGGGTTCAGGGCGACGGTGGAAATGGGCTCGTCAAGCGCAGTCCCCAGGGGGAGCTTCTTTTTCTTTTCCCCGTCGGGGAGAATGATAACTTGATCGATGGTGGTGAACTCCGTCAGCGTGTTCACGATGGATATGACGGCGTTTTTCTCCTCCGCCGCGGACTGGACCTCTCCCATGCCGAAGACGCTCACCGTGGCGGTGCCGTCATCCGCGATGCGCAGCGTGAAGGTCGCGTCCTTAGGCAAGGTGGGGGAAAGCCCCAAAGACGCCGCGGCGGAAACATTGGTATCCGTTTTGGTCAGAAGGTTGAGGGCAGCCTTGCCTATGCCTTCCTCCCAGGGAATTTTGCGCACCACGGGAACCAGAAGCCCGTTGGAATCGGCGTAATACACCACCGTCGGGCGGTACTGAATGTCCGACTCCGCCGGCGCGGAGCTTTTGATGCTGTCGTTCGCGCAGGCGGAAAGCATGAGTAACACGCATAAAACGAGAAACACAACCTTTTTCATGTTGGACCTCCTGAACTGTTCGCATGACATGGCGAGTAAACTCACAAAAGACACAGGTGTTGAGACTTTGTATATCTGTATTCGCATGCATCGCACCACTATTCCCAAACGGGCGAGAATGGGCTATACTGAAACGATTGGTGAATATCCGCCGGGCAAAAATACTGCCCGGAATTCATAGACCGAGGTGAACATCATGGCCATGGACGGGCTCTCGCTCGCGGCTGTTTGCAAAGAACTGAACGACAGCATACTGGGCGCGCGCATCGAAAAAATCTATCAGCCGGAAAAGGACGAGCTTCTGCTCCATCTTCGTTCCGGAAGAAAGCTGCTGCTTTCGGCAAACGCGTCCCACTGCCGGGTGCAGCTGACGAACATCAAGCGCAATAACCCCGCAGAACCGCCGATGTTCTGCATGCTGATGCGAAAATACCTGACCAACGGCAGGATCGCCGCCATCCGCCAGCCCGGGCTGGACCGCATTCTGGTCATCGACATTTCGGCAACGGACGACCTGGGCGAACCCACCACCTTCTCGCTGATCGCAGAGGTGATGGGCAAGCACTCCAACGTGATACTGGTGAAAGAGGACGGCGCAATCGTGGACGCCATTCGCCACGTCACGCCGGCAATTTCCACGGTGCGCATCCTTATGCCGGGTGTAGCATACGAGCAGCCCCCCGCCCAGAATAAGCTCAATCCTGCGGAAGTGACCAAAGAGCAGGTGTACGAAGCGCTGTCTACGTCCTCCGGCAGGCTGGACAAGGCAATTCTTTCCGCTTTTGCCGGTCTTTCGCCTGCGGTGGCGGCGGAAGTGGCGCAGCAGGCGGCGGGAGACGCTTTGATTCCCTTTTCCGCACTGGACGATGCCCGAAAAGACCTTTGCGCATCACGGGTGTATGTCTTCTTTGAAGCAATTGCAAAGGGTGCGTTCTGCCCCACGCTGGTGGTGGACGATTTCGGCGACCCTTTGTCCTACTTCGCCTTTGACACCCGTTCCGTCGCCCCGCAAAACAAGCGCAGCTTTGCTGCCATGAGCGAAGCGCTGGACGAGTACTTCGGCCTTCGGGAACGGACGGACAGGATCCGCCAAAAGAGCGCGAGCCTTCGCCGTGTGCTGCAAAACAACATCGAGCGCTGCCAGAAAAAGCTCGCCATGCAGCAGGAAAATCTGCAGTCCGCGGACAAGATGGAGCAAAACCGCCTGTTTGGCGAACTGCTGACGGCGAACGCATTCCGGGCGGAGCGGGGAGCAAGCGAAATGACGGTGGTCAACTACTACGACCCCGAGCAAAAAGAAATCGTCATTCCTCTGGACCCGTCCCTGTCCGCCGCGGCGAACGCCCAGAAGTATTTCAAAAAATATAACAAGCAGCGCGCCGCCTTTGACATGGCCACCGACCAAATTGCGCAGATTAAAGAGGAGCTGGACTATCTGGAAGGCCTGCTTTCCAATCTGGATAACTGCGCGGACGAGAACGACCTGGCTGAAATCAAACAGGAGCTGATCCGCGAAGGCTACGTACGCCCCGAAAAGGAAAAGCAGCCTAAAACTTTGGCGTCAAAACCCTTTCACTATATCTCGCAGGACGGCATAGATATATTTGTAGGGAAGAACAACCTTCAAAATGACAGGCTCACCCTGCGCGACTCCGACCCGGAGGATATCTGGCTGCACACCAAGAACATCCCCGGTTCCCACGTGATCATCCGGTCGAAGAATCCGCCGCAAACCACCCTGAAACAGGCGGCGATGTTGGCGGCATGGCACTCCAAAGCCAGAAACTCCGCCCAGGTGCCCGTGGATTATACGCCTAGGAAGTATGTCAAAAAGCCTTCCGGCTCCCGGCCGGGTTTTGTGATCTACACCACCAACAAAACCCTTTACGTTACGCCGGAAGAGTCCGAAGTCCGCGCAATCCGGCGGATAAACTCATAATGATTCAATCAGACCATTGACAGAACGGGTTCTGTCGCATATAATCTTTCGCAAACAGACAATGCGATGACGGGGAATAAAGGGCCGCATCCACCGCTTCAGAGAGCTGCCGGACGGTGCAAGGCAGCGCGGAATAACGCTCTACTCGCCCCCGAGCAGCCAACCGAAAGCTTTTGCGAGTAGGCTTGGACGGCATCCCGCCGTTACCCGGGAAGGGCATGTTAGTGCCTGCTGAGTGGCCAATTTTGGCAAACAGAGTGGTACCGCGGAAATATAGCTTTCCGTCTCTGAAAAGGGACGGAAAGCTTTTTTTATTTCTCAATCATCATTTTATGGAATGGAGGATACCCATGGACCGTATTCAGCGAAACATCATGCAGCTCGTCAACGCGAAGCCCGAAACCCTGCTTGAAATGACCTTCGGCGACCTGCTGGACGCTCAGGCGGCCCGCTTTCCCGACCATGACTGCCTGGTGGAGCCCCACAGGGGACGCAGGTTCACCTATGCGCAGTTTCGGGATGAGTGCGACCGCATTGCCCGCGGGCTTTTGGCCATCGGTGTCCGACCGGGGGACCATGTGGCAATCTGGGCAACCAACCGCATCGAGTGGGTTACCACCATGTTCGCCACGGCGAAAATCGGCGCGGTGCTGGTCACCGTCAACACCAACTACAAGCGCTTTGAACTGGAGTACCAGCTCCGTCAGAGCGACGCCATGACCCTCATCCTCATCAAGGGATTCAAGGACAGCGACTACGTTCATTACCTGCGGGAAATCTGCCCCGAACTTGCCCATTCCCAGCCCGGCAGGCTGTATAGCCGCGCGCTTCCCCGCCTGAAAAACGTGATCTATCTGGACAGCGACCCCCAGCCCGGCATGTTTCACTGGGAGGACCTGTATGCCCTTGCAGAAACCGTGGACGACGCGGAACGCCAGCGCATTCAGGACAGTCTGGATATTCACGACGTGGTCAACATGCAGTACACTTCCGGCACCACCGGTTTTCCCAAGGGCGTCATGCTGACCCACCACGGTGTGGTCAACAACGGTAAAAGCATCGGCGACGGCAAAAAGCTGACGGAGCATGACAGGGAATGCATCCCCGTGCCGCTGTTCCACTGCTTCGGCTGCGTGCTGGGGGTAACCGCCTGCGTCACCCACGGCTCGGCAATGGTGCTGGTGGAACGCTTCCACCCGCTGCTGGTCATGCAGGCGATTCAGATGGAGCGCTGCACGTCACTTTTGGGCGTACCCACGATGTACATCTCCATTTTGAACCACCCGGAGTTCAAGAACTACGACTTTTCCAGCCTGCGCACGGGCATCATGAGCGGCTCGCCCTGCCCCATCGAGGTGATGAAGCGCGTCAACGTGGAAATGCACATGCCGGAAATCGTCATATGCTTCGGGATGACAGAATCCTCGCCTGTGACTACCATGACAAACACCAACGATCCTTTGGAAAAGCGCGTTTCCACCGTGGGAAGGGTGCAGCCGAACATGGAAATCCGCATTGTGGACCCCGAAACCGGCAAAGACGTGCCCCCCAACACCCCCGGCGAGTTCATCACCCGGGGCTATCAGGTGATGAAGGGGTATTACAAGATGCCCGAAGCCACCCGCATGGCCATCGACGACGAAGGCTGGCTGCACACCGGCGACCTCTGCACTGTGGATGAAGAAGGGTACTACAAGGTCGTGGGCAGGCTGAAGGACATGATCATCCGCGGCGGGGAAAACATTTACCCCAGGGAGATCGAGGAGTTCCTGTACACCCATCCCGCCGTCAAGGACGTGCAGGTGGTGGGCGTGCCGGACGAGAAGTACGGTGAAGAGGTGCTGGCGTTCGCCATATTAAAGGAAGGGGCGCAGGCGACAGAGGAGGAGCTGATCCGCTTCGTCAAAGAGGGGCTTTCGCGGTACAAAGCGCCTCGATACGTGCATTTCATCGACGCTTTCCCCGTCACCGCCAGCGGAAAAATCCAAAAATACAAGCTGCGGGAAATGGGTGTGGACATTCTCGGCCTGCACAAAGCCGCGCGAATCGAAACCGCTTAATCTGCCGTTAAAGCTGCGGCAAAAAACCAGTTACCCCGTCAGGAGCCTGTTTCAAAAACGGCTCCTGATTTTTTGCTTGTAATTTTAGTAAATAAGTAATATACTAAACGAGTAGAAAAATTACAAGGAGGACTTAAGAACATGGAAATCCCCACCAATCTGAAGCACAAACCCGTCATCGTGGCGGACAATTACGAAAAGGTGGACGGCAGAAAGGCGTACGACTCCGATACGGTGGGCCTTTCCCTCGGCCTTGCCCAGTGGAACGACCGGGGTCGGGTGGACGCTTCCGCCAAAGTGTGGCGGCATACGGGCAGCAAATGGTCCAGGCAGTCCGAGGAACTCCCCCTGCACAGGATCATCGACCTCGCCATCCTCATCTGCCGCGCGCGTTACTACTTCGCCGAAGAAGCGTACCGTTTCCCCAAGGGGTATAACCCGGAAAAGCCGCTCATCGACCGCATCGGTCTGCAGGGGGACGCGATGAACGTCGCCGTCTGCACGCAAAACGAGCATATCGACGAGGACATCCGCCTCTTCGAAGAGGCGATGAATCGGGACGACGAGCTCCTCGGCGAACGGCTGCAGGTGCTTTCCGGTCTCCTGAAGAAAATGGGCTATTAATGCTGCAAAAGTGGCGGGGATTGGCTGTAACTTGACAGTCTTGCGGGCTTTCGATTATCATCGTTAAGGCAAAATACCAATCCCTGGGGGAGAAAGAATGAAAGAAACCTACACCGCCAGCGACATTAAAGTGCTGGAAGGGCTGGAAGCTGTGCGCATGCGTCCTGGCATGTACATCGGCTCCACCGGCGCTCCGGGGCTTCACCATATGCTGTGGGAAATTGTGGACAACGCCATCGACGAAGCCGCCAACGGCTTTGCCGATTTGATTGAGATTACCATCCACAAGGACAACTCCGTCACCGTGACGGACAACGGCCGCGGCATCCCCGTGGGCATCCACGAAAAGCTCGGGGTTTCCGGTGTGGAGGTGGTGTTCACCCAGCTGCACGCCGGCGGCAAGTTCGGGGACTCGAACTACAGTTTTTCCGGCGGCCTGCACGGCGTGGGCGCGTCGGTGGTGAACGCCCTTTCTGAGTGGCTCTGGTGCGAGGTGTATCAAAACGGCAAGGTGTACCGCCAGGAGTTCGCGAGCGTTTCGGAAAACGGCAAAATCGTTTCCGGCAAGCCTCAGGGACCGCTGACGGAAATCGGGCGCACCCGCAAAAAGGGCAGCGCCATCACCTTTTTGCCGGACAAGCGCGTTTTCGAAACGCTGAACTGGAACGCCGACAGAATCGCGCGCCGATTGCGGGAGCTCGCCTTTTTGAACAAGGGTCTGACGCTGACGCTGCTGGACGAGCGCGCGAAACAGCCGGAAAAACAGGAGTTCAGAGCGGACGGCGGCATCAGCGATTTCGTCCGCTATTTAAACGAGAGCAACGACTGCCTGTACGACCCGCCCATCTTCATCGAGGGCAGTTCCAACGGCATTTTCGTGCAGGTGGCGATCCAGCACAACGATTCGGAAAACGAATCGGTGTTTTCCTATGTCAACAACATTCCCACCAACGAAGGCGGCACCCACGAAAAGGGCTTCCGCACCGCAGTCACGAGGGTTCTGAACGACTACTGCCGCCGCGTGGGCGTTTTGAAGGATAAGGATAAGAATTTTCCCGGCGAGGACTTCCGCGAAGGCATGGCGGCGGTGCTGTCCGTCCGCATGAAGGACGTTCAGTTCGAAGGGCAGACCAAAACCAAGCTGGGCAACACCGAAGCCGAAAGTGCCGTGGAAGCGGTGATTGGAGAAGGGCTGACGCATTTCACCCAGGATTTGCGAAACGCCGAACTGTGCGCCAAAATCGTGGAAAAAGCGCAGCGCGCAGCACGGATGCGCGAAGCGGCAAGGAAGGCAAAAGCCGTCGAGCGCGAGCGCAGCAAGCTGGAAAACGCGCCGCTGGTGGGCAAGCTCAGTTCCTGCACCGGCAAGGACAGATGGAAAAACGAGCTGTTCATTGTGGAGGGCGAATCCGCGGGCGGCAGCGCGAAGCAGGGCAGGGACCGCACGTTCCAGGCGATTCTGCCTTTGCGCGGCAAGCCCCTGAACGCGGAAAAAACCAACCTTGAGGACGTGCTCAAAAACCAGGAGTTCCGCTCCATCATCACAGCTTTGGGCACCGGTGTGGGCAAGGACTTTCGCATCGCGGATTTAAAATACAACAAGGTCATCATTTTATCGGACGCGGACCAGGACGGCGCCCACATTCGCGCCATCCTCATGACGTTTTTCTTCCGCTATATGCGGGAACTCATCACCGAAGGGCATGTATACATCGGCATGCCCCCGCTGTACAAGGTGCAGACCGGCAAAAAAATCATTTACGCCTATGACGACAATGAGCTCGCCGAAGCCATCAAAAAGGCGGGCAAGGGGTATACGCTGCAGCGCTATAAAGGTCTGGGCGAAATGAACCCCGAACAGCTCTGGGAAACCACGATGGACCCCGCAAGGCGCACCCTGATGCGCGTATCCATTGAAGACGCGGCAGAAGCGGACCGCATCGTCTCCATCCTGATGGGGGACAAGACAGAACCCCGAAAGATGTATATCAGCAAGCACGCCAACTTCAACAGGGTGGACAAGTTCAGGCCGAAGGAGGGCTAAATGGCCAGAAAGAAAGACAATAACGGCATGGAGACGCATACCGAAAGGATGCTTTCGGTCACCATGGAGGACGTGATGCACAACTCCATGCTGCCCTATGCCGAGTACGTCATCCTCGACCGGGCAATCCCCCGGGTGGAGGACGGCTTGAAGCCCGTTCAGCGCAGGATACTGTACACGATGATGGAGCTTTCCCTCACGCCGGACAAGCCCCACAGAAAATCCGCGCGCATCGTCGGCGACTGCCTGGGTAAGTACCACCCCCACGGCGACACCAGCGTATACGACGCCATGGTACGCATGGCGCAGCCCTTTAACATGAGTGCCACGCTGGTGGACGGCCACGGCAACTTCGGCTCGATGGACGGCGACCCTGCGGCGGCTATGCGCTACACCGAAGCGCGCATGACCCCGCTGGCATTGGAACTGCTGCGCGACATCGACAAGGACACGGTGGAGTTCAGCCTGAACTTTGACGATACGCTCAAAGAGCCGGACGTGCTCCCCGGCAGGTTTCCGAACCTTTTGGTCAACGGCGCTTCGGGCATTGCCGTCGGTCTTGCCACCAACATCCCGCCCCACAATCTGGGCGAAGCGATTGACGCCACCGTTGCCATGCTGAATAAACCGGACATCACCGTCAAAGAACTGATGGCGTACATGCCCGGACCGGACTTCCCCACAGGGGGCCTGCTGCTCGATACCGACGAAATCGCCGCTGCCTACGAAACCGGAAGGGGCAGGCTTGTGCTTCGCGCAAAGACCCACATCGAACCCCAGAAGAACGGCAAAAGCCTCATCGTGGTGACGGAACTGCCGTTCCAGGTGAACAAGGCCGCCGCACAGGAGAAAATTCTCAAGCTTTCCGAGAGCAAAAAGACGCTGTTTGCCGGCATTGCGGATATTCGCGAAGAATCCGACCGCGAAGGCACCCGGGTGGTTATCGAAGTCAAAAAGGACGCAGACCCCGAAAAAATCCTCAACTACCTGTATAAATATTCCGACTTGCAGGTCAACTTCGGTGTCAACATGGTGGCGATCGCGGAAGGCAAGCCCAAACTCATGGGCCTGAAGGAAGTGCTTTCCCATTACATCGCCCACCAGAAGGACGTGGTCACCAGAAGGACCCGCCACGACCTGGAAGCCGCCGAACGCCGCGCCCACATTTTGGAAGGGCTGATTATCGCGGTGGACAATGTGGACGAAGTCATCCGCATGATCCGCGCCAGCGAAACGCCCGCAGAAGCCAGAGACGCGCTGATGAAGCGCTTCGCCCTCACCCAGATTCAGGCGCAGGCGATTCTGGACATGCGGCTCGCTCGCCTGACCAGCCTTCAGATTATCGAACTGCGGGCGGAGTACGATGAAATTCTCAAGCTCATTGCCGAGCTGAAAAGCATTCTGGAAAACCCCGGAAAGCTCATCGCGGTCATACGACGTGAACTTCTGGAAATCAAAAAGAAATACGCCGTTCCCAGAAGGACGAGTCTCATCAACGGCAACCCCGAAATCACCGTGGACGAAAGCGAGCTGAAGGTGGTTTCGGACGTGACGGTTTACGCCACCGCTTCGGGCATCAAGCGCGTCGCCGCAAAGCTGTTCGCCCAGAAGGGCACGCAGGAAGAGGGCAGGACCTTTTTTGCCATCGACACGCGGACGGACAAGCGCGTCCAGTTCTTCACCAACCGCGGCACGATGTACTCCATCGACGCGGAGGACATCCCCGAACCCAAGGGAAAGCAGCTGGGCTCCATGCCCGCGGCGCTGTTTGCCGGCTGGAACGACGATGAGCGTATCGTCGCCGCCTTTTCCTTCGATGCTTATCCCGAAGAGCAAAGCCTTCTGTTCTTCACCAAACAGGGCATGGCGAAGCGCGCTTCACTGGCGGAGTTTGAAACCCGAAACAAGAAGTACGCCGCCATCGGCTTGAAGGACGGGGACGAGGTCATCTCCGTCGTGTCGGACAACGGCCTTCCCACCGTGTTGATGATTACCACCCTGGGCATGAGCATCCGCTTTTTGGCGGAGTCCATCCCCCAGATGGGAAGAACCGCCGCCGGCGTCAAGGCGATCACTTTGGAGCTGGGGGATTCGGTGCTGTTCGCTGAGCAGGTGCCGGACGACGGGCAGATGCTTCTCATCAGCGACCTCGGCTACGCCAAACGCAGCCTGATACTCGATTATGAATGCCAGAACCGAAACGGCAAGGGCCAGCGCACCTTTGAACTGAAAAAGAGCGGGGCAAACGGAACCAAAATCGCCGCGGCGATGCTTTTAACCGGTCCTGTTACCTTCGCCGTCGAACAGCTGCGAAGCGGAAAAACGGTGTTCGCTTCCGAGGAAGTGCTGGTGGAAAAACGCCAGTCCAGGGGTCTGCCTTTGGTAATGGCGATGCTGGACGACGTGGTCATCGACGCCTACATCGCCGACGACAGGACACAAAAAGGCTAAAAACCGCGCCCAACGCCCGCAAACAGGTATGCAGACGGGGGGCATGCGCATACATATTCCACATACGGCCGTCGGAGGTGGAATATGGACTGCACCAACCGGGTAACGCTGTCCGGCAGCGTCAAAGGAGAGTTAACCTACTCCCACAGCGTATACAGCGAGGCGTTCTATACCTGTTTTCTTCAGGTTCCAAGGCTGTCCGGAACGTTGGACCTGCTGCCTTTGACCGTTTCCGAGCGACTGTTGACCAACGCGGTGATTACGGACGGAGCGGTCATCACCGTTACGGGACAGCTCAGGTCCTACAACAAGTTCATGAAAGGCGCTTCGCGGTTGATATTGACCGTCTTCGCCCAGGAGGTCGTCTTCGGGGGCGAACCCGTGAATACGATCATTCTGACAGGCTTCCTGTGCAAGCAGCCGACGTACCGGGTCACCCCCTTCTCGCGGGAGATTACCGACCTTCTGCTGGCGGTCAACCGGGCGTACAACAAGTCGGACTACATTCCCGCCATCGCCTGGGGGCGGAACGCGCGTTTTGCGGGAACATTGAACATCGGGGACTGCATCTCCATTACCGGCAGGGTGCAAAGCCGGGAATACAAAAAGCAGCTTCCCGAAGGCGGCGAGGAAATCCGCACCGCTTACGAGGTTTCCATCGCCACGCTGGAGCTGATTCGGCCTTCCTGAAGGTAAACTGTTCGTGCAGGGGAGGGCGTTTAAATGGACCGCATCGCCCGCCGCCAAGAGGGAAGAAGTTTCACCCATGCAATTATCCTATTAGCAAAGTCCCCCTGAATCGGGGACTTGTTTTTTTGCTGTACTGTGTTAAAATAAAATTACGATTTGATTCGGTCTGATTGGGGAGGTAGTTATGGAATACAAGGGCAAACTCAGCTCGGACGAGCTGGACGAACTGTTTTCCGCAATACTCCTTCTGGAAACGAGAGACGAGTGCTATCGCTTTTTTGAGGATATTTGCACCATCAGCGAAATCAAGGCCATCGCCCAGCGCCTTTGCGTAGCCCGCATGCTGGACGAAAAGGTCACCTATCAGGACATTTCCCAAAAAACCGGCGCGTCCACCGCCACCATTAGCCGGGTCAACCGCTGCCTGCAGTACGGCGCGGGGGGATACAGACTGGTGCTGGACCGCATGAAGGGCGAGTAAGCTCACGTTAACCAGATAAACACAATGCCGCGACGCGGGGACTTCCCTTGTGCGCCGCGGCTTTTTTGCTGTACGAAAAGGCTTGATTTTGGTAAAGTGTATGGCGGAAAGGAAGTATGTACGATGATCGATTTAGACGTGTTAAACCCCCAGCAGAGGCAGGCGGTCCTCACCACGGAAGGCCCCCTTCTGGTGCTTGCGGGAGCGGGCTCCGGCAAGACCAGAGCGGTGACCTACCGCATCGCCGCTTTGCTCGACCGCGGGGTTTCGCCATATGAGATTCTGGCTTTGACCTTTACCAACAAGGCGGCGAACGAAATGAAGGAGCGCGTCGTCGACCTGGCCGGCATGGCGGGCGAGCGCGTGTGGATGAGTACGTTCCACTCCTTCTGCGCGCGCCTTTTGCGCATGGACATTGAGCGCCTGGGCTACACCCGGGATTTTGTCATTTACGACGATGCGGACCAGATGGCGGTGATTGCCGACGTTCAGCAGAAGATGAACTTTCGGGAAGAGGAGTGGCCGAAAAAGATGCTTCGCGCCGTGTTTTCGGACGCGAAGAACAAGTCCCTGACGCCTGCTGAGTACATTCTGCACCATGCAGACTCCTTCCGCGCGCCCAAGCTTTCCGAAGCCATGACGGTTTACACCAAGATCATGGCAGCGAACAACGCGCTGGATTTTGACGACCTGCTGCTCAAAACGCTGGAACTGTTCCGCACTTTCCCCGAGGTGTTGGACAAGTACGCCACGCGCTTCCGCTACATTCACGTGGACGAGTATCAGGACACCAACCTCGCCCAGTACACGCTGGTGAAGATGCTGTCCTCTGCGCACAACAACATCTGCGTCGTGGGGGACGACGACCAGTCCATTTACGGCTGGCGCGGGGCGGACATTCGAAACATTCTGGACTTTGAGCGGGACTTCCCCGGCTGCACCGTCATCCGGCTGGAGCAGAACTACCGCTCCACCTCTACCATACTGGATGCCGCCAAC
>JBMNTW010000017.1:0-14739 GCA_050945935.1 Christensenellales bacterium | reverse complement strand
CCGCCGGGGCAGACTTTGCAGTCGCCCCGGGCGAGCTTTTCGCAGCTATCCGTTCCTTTCAGCCGGCAGGGCCGGGCGGAAGAGGTGTTCGTCATTGCTTCTCCTTTCGGGAAGGTGCGCTCACAGGCTGCCGATCAGATCGTCGCCGTGGATGTCGGGCAGGGTCGCGCCGCTCTCGAACACCTTGACGTTCTTATACCGCTTCATACCCACGCCGGCGGGGATCAGCTTGCCGATGATGACGTTCTCCTTCAGGCCGACCAGCGGGTCCACCTTGCCCTTGATGGCGGCGTCGGTAAGGACGCGGGTGGTTTCCTGGAAGCTGGCGGCGGACAGGAAGGATTCCGTGGCCAGAGCGGCCTTGGTGATACCCAGCAGCTTCGGCTTCGCCGTTGCCCACTGGCCGCCCTTTTCGATGGTTTCGATGTTTTCCTTCTCGAAGCGGAAAACGTCCACCAGTTCGCCGGGGAGCATGGAAGTGTCGCCGGTCTCCTCGACCTGGACTTTGCGCATCATCTGGCGGATGATGACTTCGATGTGCTTGTCGGCGATTTCAACGCCCTGCATGCGGTAAACCTTCTGGACTTCCTTGAGCATGTAAGCCTGGACTTCCTTCGGGCCCTTCAGGCGCAGAATATCCGACGGATTGACGGGGCCTTCGGTCAGGCTGTCGCCCGCTTCGACGAAGTCGCCCTCGTTGACCTTGAGTTTGGAGGCGTACGGCAGGGTGTAGGTCTCGGTCCTGCCGTCCGTGCTGTCCACAATGGTGATTTCACGCTGGCGGCGGTTCTCGCGGATCTGCACGATGCCGGGAATCTCGGTGATAACGGCCGCGCCCTTGGGGTTCCTGGCTTCGAAAATTTCCTCGATTCGGGGAAGACCCTGGGTGATGTCGCCCGCGGAGGCAACGCCGCCGGTGTGGAAGGTACGCATCGTTAGCTGCGTGCCGGGCTCGCCGATGCTCTGGGCGGCAACGATGCCGACAGCCTCGCCAATGTCCACCAGCGTGCCGGACGCCATGTTCGCGCCGTAGCACTTGCGGCACACGCCGTGCTCGGTGGTGCAGGTGTACACCGTGCGAATCTGGACGCGGGTGATGCCCGCCGCCTCGATGCGCTGGGCGTCCTCAAAGGAGATGAGTTCGTTGGCGGCCACGATGACTTCGCCGGTGTTCGGGTCGACCACATCGTCCACCGCCACGCGGCCTTCCAGACGGTTCTTCAGGTTTTCGATGCTGGCCTTGTCTTCCTTGATGGCTTCCACCCACATGCCCTTGACGAGCTTGCCGCGCTGGGCGAAGCAGTCATCCTCGCGGACGATGACGTCCTGGGCAACGTCCACCAGACGGCGGGTCAGGTAACCCGAGTCCGCCGTACGGAGCGCCGTGTCCGCAAGACCTTTACGCGCGCCGTGGCTGGAAATGAAGAATTCCAGCACGGTGAGGCCTTCGCGGAAGTTGGCGCGGATGGGCATCTCGATGGTGCGACCGGCGGTGTCCTTCATCATGCCGCGCATGCCGGCGAGCTGACGGATCTGCTGCATGGAACCACGCGCGCCGGAGTCCGCCATCATGTGCACCGGGTTGAAGGGGTCGTTGGCCTTGATGCGTTCCAGAGCGGAGGTAACGTTGTTCGTGGTGGTTTCCCAGGTGCGGACCACGGCGTTGTACCGCTCGTCTTCGGTCAGAAGCCCCATGCGGAACTTCTCGGTGATGTTCTGAATCTTCTTCTCGGCTTCCTTGATGAGCTTGGGCTTTTCCGGGGGGACCTTAACGTCCATATAGCCCACGGTGATGCCCGCCTTGGTGGAGTAGTGGTAGCCGAGGGTTTTGACCTTGTCCAGCATCTGGCTGGTGAGGTACGCGCCGTGCTTTCTGAAGCAGCGGTCGACGATTTCGCCCAGCAGCTTCTTGCCGACTTTGCAGTCCACTTCCAGCTTGAACAGGTCGTCTTCGGTGCTGCGGTCCACCATGCCGAGGTCCTGCGGAATCGCCTCGTTGAACAAAACGCGGCCCACGGTGGTTTCGATGATGCGGCTCTTTTTTGCGCCGTTGATCTCCTTCGTGAAGCGGATCTTGACTTTTGCCTGCAGCGCGAGCTGGTTGGTCTGATAGGCCATGATCGCCTCTTCCGGAGAGGAGAAGATCAGTCCCTCGCCCTTGGCGCCGAGGCGTTCCGCCGTCAGGTAGAACACGCCCATAACCATGTCCTGCGTCGGGGAAACGACGGGGCGGCCGTCCTGCGGTTTTAAGATGTTGTTTGCCGCCAGCATCAGGAAGCGGGCTTCCGCCTGGGCTTCCACGGAAAGCGGCACGTGAACGGCCATCTGGTCGCCGTCAAAGTCCGCGTTGAAGGCGGTGCAGGCCAGCGGATGGAGCTTGATGGCGCGGCCTTCGATGAGCACCGGCTCGAATGCCTGAATGCCCAAACGGTGCAGCGTGGGCGCGCGGTTCAAAAGCACCGGATGGTCCTTGATGACTTCTTCGAGAACGTCCCACACCTCGGTGCGGACGCGTTCCACCATGCGCTTGGCGGACTTGATGTTGTGCGCCAGGCCCTTTTCGGTCAAAGACTTGATGACGAAGGGCTTGAACAGCTCCAGCGCCATCTCCTTGGGCAGGCCGCACTGGTACATCTTGAGTTCCGGACCGACGACGATAACCGAACGGCCGGAATAGTCCACGCGCTTGCCCAGAAGGTTCATGCGGAAGCGGCCCTGCTTGCCGCGAAGCAGTTCGGAAAGAGACTTCAGCGGCCTGTTGCCGGGGCCGGTGACGGCTCTTGCCCTTCTGCCGTTGTCGATCAGCGCGTCCACAGCTTCCTGCAGCATGCGCTTTTCGTTGCGGACGATAATGTCCGGCGCCTTCAGCTCAAGCAGCCTTTTGAGGCGGTTGTTGCGGTTGATGACGCGGCGGTACAGGTCGTTCAAATCGCTGGTGGCAAAGCGGCCGCCGTCCAGCTGCACCATGGGGCGCAGATCCGGCGGAATGACGGGCAGCACGTCCAGAATCATCCATTCGGGGCGGTTGCCGGACTTCTGGAAGGCCTCGACGACCTCCAGCCGCTTGATGGAAGCCGCGCGCTTCTGGCTGGCGGAGTTCTGGATTTCCTCGCGGAGATCCTTTGCCAGCTGCTCAAGGTCAATCTGCTGAAGCAGTTCCTTGATGGCGGCGGCGCCCATGCCGGCGCGGAAACGGTCGCCGTACTGCTCCAAGGCGTCCCTGTATTCGCGCTCGGACTCGAACACGTGCTTGTTTTCAAGGGGGGTATCGCCCTTGTCGATGACGACATAGGACGCGAAGTACAGCACCTTTTCAAGGTCGTTGGCCTTGATGTCAAGAAGCTGCCTCATGCGGCTGGGGGCGCCGCGGAAATACCAGATGTGGGACACGGGCGCGGCCAGCTCGATGTGGCCCATGCGCTCGCGGCGCACCTTTGCCCTGGTGACCTCAACGCCGCACTTGTCGCAGATGATGCCCTTGTAGCGCACGCGCTTGTAGCGCCCGCAGTGGCACTCCCAGTCCTTGGTGGGCCCGAAGATCCTTTCGCAGAACAGGCCGTCCCGCTCGGGCTTCAGGGTGCGGTAGTTGATGGTTTCGGGCTTTTTGACCTCGCCGTAAGACCATTCGCGGATCTTTTCGGGCGAAGCCAGGCTGATCTTCATAGAGTCAAAATTATCAAGCTCGTACAAAGCGTTATCTCCCTTCGGTCGTAGGTACGGCGGTTACTCGTCCTTATCCTCGTCCTCGTCTTCCGGCAGTCCGAAGTTGAAATCTTCGAGCAGGAAGTCGTCCGTCACGCCGGGCGCGCCGGGCAGATTGGCGAAGTCTTCCACGCCGAAGGATTCCTGGGTGAAATCGTCCAGATCGCCGAAATCGTCTTCGTCGAAGCTGTCGTCGGGACGCTTGCTCTTTGCCGCGGTCTCGGACTCCTCGCCTTCGAGGTTCAACCCCAGCGGGCGTACGTCGTCGTCGTCCAGATCCCTGAGTTCGACCTCGCGGTTGTCCGCCGAGAGGACCTTAACGTCCAGAGCAAGGGACTGCAGTTCCTTGATGAGCACCCGGAAGGATTCGGGAACGCCGGGTTCGGGGATGTTTTCGCCCTTGACGATGGCCTCGTAGGTCTTGACGCGGCCGGTAACATCGTCCGACTTGACGGTGAGAATCTCCTGCAGGGTGTGCGCCGCGCCGTAGGCTTCCAGAGCCCAGACTTCCATTTCGCCGAAGCGCTGGCCGCCGAACTGGGCCTTGCCGCCCAGGGGCTGCTGGGTAACCAGGGAGTAGGGTCCGGTGGAGCGGGCGTGGATCTTGTCGTCCACCAGGTGGTGGAGCTTGAGGTAGTACATGATGCCCACGGTGACCCTGTTTTCGAAGGGTTCGCCGGTGCGGCCGTCATAGAGGATGGTCTTGCCGTCCTCGTCGAAGCCCGCCAGACGCAGGCATTCCTGAATGTCCGCTTCGGTGGCGCCGTCAAACACCGGGGTGGCGACGTGCCAGCCGAGCTTGCGGCAGGCGGCGCCAAGGTGCACTTCCAGCACCTGACCGATGTTCATACGCGAAGGCACGCCCAGCGGGTTCAACACGATCTGAAGCGGCGTGCCGTCCGGCAGGAAAGGCATATCCTCCTCCGGCAGGATGCGGGACACGACGCCCTTGTTGCCGTGGCGGCCTGCCATCTTGTCGCCCACGCTGATCTTGCGCTTCTGGGCGACGTACACGCGCACCATGCGCTTGACGCCGGGGGCGAGGTCCGCCCGCTTTTCGTTGGCGTCGAACACCTTCACGTCCACCACCACGCCGGATTCGCCGTGGGGCATGCGGAGCGAAGTGTCGCGCACTTCGCGGGCCTTTTCGCCGAAGATGGCGCGAAGCAGGCGTTCTTCCGCGGTCAGCTCGGTTTCGCCCTTGGGGGTGACCTTGCCGACTAAAATGTCTCCGCTTCGCACTTCCGCGCCGATGCGGATGATGCCCTGCTCGTCGAGGTCTTTGAGGGCTTCTTCACCGACGTTGGGAATGTCTCTGGTGATTTCCTCGGCGCCGAGCTTGGTTTCACGGGCTTCGCACTCGTGTTTTTCAATATGGATAGAGGTGTAAACGTCTTCCTTGACGAGCTTTTCGCTGATCAGGACGGCGTCCTCGTAGTTGTAACCTTCCCAGGTCATGAAGCCGATGAGCACGTTGCGGCCCAGAGCGATTTCGCCCTGGTCGGTGGCGGCGCCGTCGGCAATCACCTGACCCTTTTCCACCCTTTCGCCTGCCACCACGATGGGGCGCTGGTTGATGCAGGTGGACTGGTTGGAGCGCTGGAACTTGATGAGCTTGTAGAAGCGGATGTTTCCGCCGTCTTCCTTGATGGTGATGGAGTTGGCATCCACCTTGGTGACCACGCCGGCTTCCTTGGCCAGCACCACCACGCCGGAGTCGCGGGCGGCCTTGTACTCCATGCCCGTGCCGACGAAGGGCGCTTCCGTCACCAGAAGCGGCACCGCCTGGCGCTGCATGTTCGAACCCATCAGGGCGCGGTTGGCGTCGTCGTTTTCAAGGAAGGGAATCATGCCCGTCGCCACGGAGACGACCTGCTTGGGCGAAACGTCCATAAAGTCCACGCGCTCGCGGGGATATTCGGAAATATCGTCCCTGAGGCGGCCTGCCACATACTCATCCGCAAACCAGCCGGTTTCGGGGTCGATGGGCTCGTTCGCCTGGGCGACGATGAATTCGTCCTCCTCGTCCGCTGTGAGGTAGACGATTTCGTCGGTAATGCGCTTGTTCTCCTTGTCCACCCTGCGGTACGGGGATTCAATGAAGCCGTACTTGTTGATGCGGGCGTACGCCGCCAGCGAGCTGATCAGACCGATGTTCGGGCCTTCCGGCGTCTCGATGGGGCACATGCGGCCGTAGTGGGAGAAGTGAACGTCTCGCACTTCGAAGCCTGCGCGATCGCGGGACAGACCGCCCGGTCCCAGAGCGGAAAGGCGGCGCTTGTGCGTCAGTTCCGCCAGGGGGTTGTTCTGGTCCATGAACTGGGACAGCTGGGAGGACCCGAAGAACTCCTTGATGGCGGCGGTGACGGGGCGCACGTTGATCAGGTTCTGGGGGGACGCGGTTTCAGCGTCCTGAATCTGCATGCGTTCGCGGACAACGCGCTCCAGCCTGTTCAGACCGACGCGGATCTGCGCCTGCAGAAGCTCGCCCACGGAGCGCACGCGGCGGTTGCCCAGGTGGTCGATGTTGTCCGTATGGCCGACGCCGTAGGGCAGCTGCAACAGATAGCTGACAGAGGCGATGATATCGTCCCTGTGCATCCTTCTGGGAATGAGTTCGTTGACGTTCTCCTTCAGGACGCGCTTTAAGGTCTCCTCGTCCGCGCCGGCGTTTTCGTCGAGAATGCGGCGCAGCGTCGGGTAATGGACCTTTTCGTTCAGACCGGCTTCCTCCGGGTCAAAGGACAGGTACTCCTGCGGGTCCACGAAGTTGTTGCCCAGGATTTTGAGCACGCGGTCCTCGTGGCGGATGGAGACGCCGGCAACACCCGCGTTCTGGATGCGGGCGGCGAGTTCACGGGAGATGAGTTCGCCCTCGTCCGCCAGCAGTTCGCCGGTGTTGGGGTCAATCACAGGCTCCGCCACCACCTTGCCGGTAATGCGGCTGGCGAGGGAGAGCTTCTTATTAAATTTGTAGCGGCCCACACGGGCAATGTCGTATCTTCTCTGGTCGAAATAAAGGGAATTGAGCAGCGCGCGGGCGGATTCCTCCGTGGGAGGCTCGCCGGGGCGAAGCTGCTTGTAGATGGCGATCAGACCGTCCGCGACGCTGGCTGCCTTGTGGGCGGTGGCGTCCTTCTCCAGCGTGGCGAGCAGTCTCTCGTCCTCGCCGAAGGTTTCGATAATCTCCTCGTTGGTGCCAAGGCCGATGGCGCGCAAAAGAAGCGTCAGCGGAATCTTTCTGGTGCGGTCGATGCGGACGTACAGAACGTCGTTCGAGTCGGTCTCATACTCCATCCAGGCGCCGCGGTTGGGGATGATCTGGGTGGAAAACAGCTCGCGGCCGGTCTTGTCCTTCTTCATATCGAAATAGACGCCGGGCGAGCGCATGAGCTGGGAAACGATGACGCGTTCTGCGCCGTTGTAAACGAAGGTGCCGGAATCGGTCATGATGGGGAAGTCGCCCAAAAACACCTCGGACTCCTTGACCTCGCCGGTCTCGGTGTTCACGAGGCGCACCGTCACTTTAAGGGGCGCGGAGTAGTTCTGGTCCAGCTCCTTGCATTCCTCAACGGTGAACTTCGGGGGCGTGGAAATATCATAATCCACGAACTCCAGCACAAGTTTTTCGGCATAGTCGGTTATGGGAAAGACGTCGTTCAATGCGTCCCGCAACTCTTCGTGAAGGAACCGTTCGTAGGATTTTTTCTGGATCTCGATGAGGTTGGGCATCTCAAGCACTTCTTCAATGTGTGAGAAGCTCTTCCTGATCCTCTTGCCCATCTGCACGTCATGAACCAATTCAGCTACACTCCTTATATACGTTTAATTCGCAAAACAACGCTTAAAGGACAAAATAAACCGTCGCACGGATTGAATTTTTGTGCAAAAATTCCCGCGGACGATTCGAGCGCTCCCGGCTAAAACGGTTCGCTGCCCAGTGGCCTCCAACATGTCGCTTTGCGACAGGAAAACCGTCGATATTTGCAATGTTCCTGGGGGCTTTTGCCTCCCAAGGGGCATATTATGACGCATTACCACATATTAATGGCAGCTTAGAAGTCTATCATAACCCATTCTGCTTGTCAACAAAATTTTTAGCATACCCTTCCGATTCTGAATGCGTAATTATGCTGAAACACCATTTTTTACCCATTTTTCAAGTTTGAAGGTACCAAAGGTACGGCACTTCCATAGAACAGTGCCTCCCAGCCCGTGCAACACCCGTCTAAGCAAAAAGGACCGCCGCGGAACAGCCCTTTTGCCGCACTTTCAGGCGCTTTCCAAAAAATCCACCTGAAAGTATTGCCGGATTCAGGAAGTCTCAAACACGTTTTCCATCTTTTCTTTGATTTTCTTCGCCGCGGGCGCAATCATGCAGTTAAAACGAAAAATGAAAACGCAAACCGGCGCAAACCCATTGCGCCGGTTTTTCTCGTTTGTGCGGGAAAGTTACATCCTTCCGTCCATGGCTTCGTCGAAAATTTCCGCCAGTTTGTCCTGCTTGCCGTAATCGCACCATATGGAACCCTGAATCAGCGCCGTGCCGCAGGAGTCCTCCGCCACGAAGACGGTCAGCGTTTCGCCGTCCTTGCGGGTGATGGTCAGCTCCGCGCCGTAGGCGCAGGCGCTGACGGAGCCGTACTCCGCATCCCGGAACAGTTCCGAAAGCTTTTGCAGCCGTTCGGGGTCGGCAATCGTCTGAACCTGCTCCTTGATGACCATGTAGCCGTCCACCTCGGTGCGCACATGGAAGGTCAGCGCGGCGGAAGCGAGGGGCATGTCGAACCAGCCGGAGCGGTAGGCCGCGGGGTCGTGACCCAGATAGGGCTTTGCGACGATGCGCAGCCAGTTGGACAAATCCTCGGAAAGCAGCGTCGGGTAATACCCTTCGGCGGAACCCAAACGAAACGCGTCGCAGGAGAACATGGAATAGCTCTCACCGTCGATGAACAAGGTCACGCCGGTGTCATACAGGTCGGGGAACTTCTTTTGCAGCTCCTTGGCATCCTTGGGCGTAAAGCCCGCGCCGATGAGCTCTTCCGCCTTCTTATACTGCTCGTCGTTCAGCGGCAGATAGAAGCACACAGGCTCGCCAAATCCCAGATTGTCCCGAATCTGCGCATCATAAAACATCAGTGAAACGCAGGCGCCTTCGGGCTTGATGCTCTCAAGCCCCCTTGCCGCCGCCTCGATCATCACTGCGCGGCTTCCGGGCAGCACGGCGTTTCGCACCTTCTCGTCTTCGCAGTTGAGAAGCACATACCCGAACTCGTCTCCAAAGTCGATGGCGTCGATGTCGCGGACGGAATACAGCACTTCCTCCCTTTCGACGCTGCCCTCTTTGATGACTTTGGCAACTTCCAGCGTGCGAAGACCGTCCGCGTGGGAGATTTCAAAGCAGATGTACCGGTATTCCGGATCGCCGGACAGGGCGTAATCCCGAAACACAAAAGGCTTGCCGTCCGAAAGGCGAATCAGGGCATAGGCGTTGCCCGCGCCGTCCGTTCTGCCGAACACTTTAAAATCGCTGCCGAGCTGATCCGTCAGCACCGAAAGCTCGGAAGCGTTCATATCCCGAAAGCTCTTGCCGGGGAGCAGGCTTTCGATGGCTTCCATCTCCTTCTGCTCTTCCGTTTTGGGTTCGGGCGTTACCGCCGCCACGGGCTGCCCGGGCGCTTCGTTCATGATTTCGGGTTCCGTCACACCGGGCGTATCAACAGGCTCCTCGGGCTGCGCGTTCGAACATGCGCAAAGGCCGACGGCAAGCACTGCCGCCATCGCCAGGGAAAGCAATCGTTTCAAGGTGAAATACCTCCGTTTCAGCATGGAGTGTCAGCTTCACGCTAAATGCTACCATTCCCAAAACACAGGCGCAATAGACGCACAAAACCGTTCACAAAGTGTTGACGGCAAATTATCACAAAGTTTATAAATTCTGGCGATTGCGCTTTACAGCGCCCTTCTTTTTTTGCGCTCGGCGGCACGATTCACGCCTGCTTCCCACTCCTTGCGCTCCTCTTCGGTGATGAGGGTCAGCCGGGGGACTTCGGTGGGCCTGTCCGCCCAGTCCAGCGCCACCATGGTCAGATACGCGCGGTTGATGTGCTTCTTCTCGCCGTCCAGCTTTTCCACAAAAGTGTCCACCCGCACTTCCATCGAGGTCCTGCCCACGTAGGCGATCTGCCCGATGAGGACGATGGTGTCGTCCGCGTACGCCGGGGCGAGGAAGGACAGCTCGTCGATGGACGCGGTGGTCACGTTGCAGCCCGAATGCCTTCTTGCCACCACGCCCGCCACCATGTCGATCCATTCCACCAGCCTGCCGCCGAACAGCCTGCCGGTGCCGTTGGTGTCTCCGCGCAGGATGATGCGGCTGTGTTCCGTTTTGGACGCGGCAACCGTTTTCTCTTCCATGTAACATCCTCCGAGTTTGAAAATCCGCCGCCGGTTTTCCGGCGGCGGTAGTCGTTTGCTTTCGATGGGAATGCCATCGGTGTTGTCAGTTTGCCCTGCTGCCGCTGATTCGATGAATTTCGCTACTTCAGCTTGGCGAAAATCATTCTGCCCGCGGCGGTCTGCAGTACGGAGGTGACGATAACCTCCACCGTTTCGTTCATGAAGCGCCTGCCGCCGTCCACCACGATCATGGTGCCGTCGTCCAGATACGCCACGCCCTGGCCCGCTTCCTTGCCGTCCTTCAGAATGGTGACCACCATTTCCTCACCCGGCAGCACCACAGGCTTCACCGCGTTGGCAAGCTCGTTGATATTCAGCACCTGCACGCCCTGCACCGCGGCGACCTTGTTGAGGTTGTAGTCGTTGGTCACGACCACGCCGTTCAGCTCCGCCGCAAGGCGAAGAAGCTTGGCATCCACCTCCGCCACGTCCTCATAGTCCCGTTCTTCCACCTTCACCGGAACGTCCAGCTCTTTTTGGATCTTGTTCAGAATATCCAGTCCGCGCCGGCCGCGGTTCCTTTTAAGGGAATCGGCGGAGTCCGCCACATGGCGCAGCTCCTGCAGCACAAAGCTGGGGATGACCAGCGTGCCTTCGACGATGCCGGTCTTGCAGATGTCGAAAATCCTGCCGTCGATAATGACGGAAGTGTCCAGCACTTTGGGCTTGGCGGTGGATGCCTTATCGCCTTTTTGCGCCTTGTCGCCCTTCTTCTCACGCCGGGAGGAAACGCCGTCCGGCAGTTTGAACTCCGGCCTGCGCTTTCTGCCGATGGTCCATCCCAGATAGGCGAGTATCGGGTACGTCAGCACCGAAAGCGCCACGTTCACCACCGGAATGGGAATGGCGGCGTACAGACTGGAAAGCAGCAGCGCAATCACAAGACCCAGAATCAAACCGACGGTCCCGCCCAAAAGGTCCATAAAGGGCATGTCGCTCAACGCGGTTTCGGCAGCACGGATCGCCTTGGTAAAAAAATTGATGATAGCGGGTGAAAGAAAGTAAAACAGGAATCCGAAAGCAACCGCGACGATACTGTAAATCGCCATTCTGGCGACGGGGACGAGCAAACCGAGATTGAACAGTCCGAGAAGCACCAGCAGACGGTCAATCCCCATCAAGAAACCGACGCCCGCCGCACAGCCCACCAGGGCAATGAGCGCGCTGGCTACAACTCTGCCGGCCTCCTGCCTCTTTTTATTATCTGGATTCAACAGACCACCTCCACTAAATTCGATATGTTCTGGAGTAATATCTGAAGCGGCCGTATGAAAAACGGCCGGCTGCAGGCTGGATAAAAGGGTTTTTACGGCAACGCCCGAACACTTCGGGCAGCGCATCTATGATTGACTACATCCAGGCATTATACACGATGATTGTGACAAAACAATGAATTTGTGACCGTAAAACCATCTTTTCGTTAAAAAAAGAAAGGGCTGCCCCCTCAATCGCACAGCACGCTTCCCAGCAGGGCGACGATTTCCTCTTCGGAGCGGCCGGTGGCGGCTGCAAGCTCGTCCACCAGGAAGTTCCGCGCGTTGTGCAGCATGGTCTTTTCGCCGGAGGAAAGCCCCCTGTCCGACGAGCGGGCGGACAAGGACTTCACCACCCGGGCAATGGACTTCGTATCGTTCGCCTTCAGCCGGTCGAGGTTGAAGCGGTAGCGGCGGTTCCAGTTGGCGCAGGGCTCGTCCGCCTCGCATTCGGTGATGAAGGCGATCACCTCTTCCGCCTCTTCCGCGGAAATGATGTGCCTCAGCCCCGCCTCTTCGGCGCGGCCCAGAGGCAGCAGAACCTTCAGCCCGTCCGCACGGAAGCAGAGGACGTAATACGTATCCTCCACGCCGCGCACCTCGCGCTTTTCGATGGATTCCACCACACCCACGCCTTGCATGGGATAGGAGACAATATCGCCGACTTTGAACATGCTGTATCCGCCCTCCGGTTAGGCGGCCGCCGGTACCGGCAGCCTGAAAAAACCTGTTGCTTGCCAAACGGCTCAAACGCGCCGCGTTCTGCGGGCATCTGACCCCTTTTCTTCCTCTCCTTTAATCCGTATTCGACACGGAGTTCATTGCTTTCAGCCGCGCGCCATACGATTGCGCGTATGGATGCGCAACTTACAACTTTATGATACAGCATAACAGGGGCGGATGTCAAAAGATTTTAATATTACCACAGCATATTTTGCTTGTCAAGCAAATAAAGGTTCATTGTTTACAAATTAAAACAAAGCGTCAAAAGCCTCCTCCACAGAGCCCACGCCGATGAGCTCGATGGGCAGCGACAGCCCCTTCCGGTTCGCCCTGGGGAGTATGAGTTTTGCAAATCCCATGCGGGCGCATTCCGACGCGCGCTTTTCCGCCGCAGAGACAGCGCGCACCTCTCCCGTCAGGCCGATTTCGCCCAGAACGGCGCAGCCCGCGGGTAGGGGAACGTTTCGCAAAGAGGAATACAGCGCGCAGGCAACGGCAAGGTCGGCAGCGCGGTCATCCACCCGAAGGCCGCCCACGATGTTCAAAAAAGCGTCCTGATCGCCGAAAGCAAGGCCGAGCTTTTTTTCCAGCACGGCGATCAAGAGCGCCAGCCGGTTGTAGTCCAGCCCGGCAGCCATGCGCCGGGGCATGCCGAACACCGTCTTGGTCACCAGCGCCTGCAGCTCCACCATCACCGGACGGCTGCCCTCGATGACGCACATGGGCGCGCAGCCGGGAACGGACTTGTCCCGATCGGGCAAAAAGAGCGCAGAGGGGTCCTCGATTTCTGCCATTCCCCGTTCGCCCATGGTGAACACGCCGATTTCGTTGGTGGAGCCGTAACGGTTCTTGACGGCGCGCAAAATACGGAAGCTGTCCGCCCTGTCGCCCTCGAAGTACAGCACCGTGTCCACCAGATGCTCGAGCAGCTTCGGACCGGCGATGGCGCCCTCTTTCGTCACATGGCCGACGATGATCACCGTAACGCCTGCGTCCTTGGCGAGCCTTGTGAGCGCCGCCGTCGCCTGCCGAATTTGCGAAACCGAACCGGATGCCGTGGACAGGGCGCCGGAGTACACCGTCTGGATGGAGTCCACCACCAGCGCCGCGCAGTTCAGCTCCTTTGCCCGTTCGAGAATGCTTTCCAGCTCGTTTTCCGCCAGCACGTAGAGGTTTTTTCCCTCAACGCCCAGCCTTTGGGCGCGCAGGCGGATCTGGGCGGCGCTTTCCTCGCCGGTGGCGTACAGGACGGGGTGGTCCTTCGAAAGCTCGTCGCACACCTGTAAAAGCAGCGTGGACTTGCCGATGCCCGGATCGCCGCCAAGAAGCACCGTTCCGCCGCGCACCAGACCGCCGCCGAGTACCCGGTCCAGCTCCGCCATGCCGGTTTTGGTGCGCTTTGCCCTGTCCGCCTTCACGTCCTTCAAAAGTTCCGGCTCTACGGCGGATTTCGACGCCGCAGCGGTCGCTGCTTCTTTGGGCACTTTATCCACCTCCACCAGCGTGTTCCAGTTGCCGCAGGCGGGGCATTTGCCCATCCATTTTCCCGTTTCGTAGCCGCATTCGGCGCACACGAAGCTGACGGTTGATTTTGCCATGTTCCTTATCCTCTTGTGTTCGAAATGAAAGTATTTGAAAAGGCCGCCCGTTCGAGCGGCCGCGTTTGTTAGGAAATCGCCGCGTACTTTAAAACGTCCCTCGAAAGGATGCCTGTTTCAAACCAGATGACCTTGTCGGAAGAAACGTTCGCCAGCATGGCGGATTCGGAAGCGGGGGTGACGATCTGCTCGTACCCGTCCGAAAGGAAGTACACATAGATGGAGCTGTTGCGGTTGTAGGCAAGGAAAGTGTCCGTAATGCCGTAGGTCAGCACCGAATCCGCAATGAGCTGCGGCTCGCCGCCGTTCTGGGCAAGGTACAGCCTCGCCCCCATGCCGTGGTCCGCGTCGATCCACGCCCAGTCTTTGCCGTTTGTCACAGGGTCGTGGACGTACATGTTCGCCTGATAGGTGCCCGCCGTGCCCGTGCCGCCGGAAAGGTCCACGTAGCGGATCACGCTTTTTGCCGGTCCGTCCTGGGCGGCTGCGGCGTCGGATTCCGCCCAGATGAGCTGGCCGTTTTTCGCCGAGGGTTTGGACTGACCGTATCTGCTTCCTTCAAAGGTGGCGACGGTGATGTACTCCTTCGTTTTTAAATCGCAGAGGTACAGCTTGTCCATATACGTGCCGGTGCGCTCCGTCCATGCGAGGAAGTCTCCGGAAAGGGACAGCACGGGCTGACCGGCGAAGTACTCCTTCACGGTGACGACGGTGCCGTCCTTGCGGTTGTACGCCTTGACGAAGCCGCCGCCGGCGCGGCTGCCGTCGGTAAACACCAGCCACTTTTCGTTCATATCCAGCGAGAAAAGGTCCTGCCTTTCGGCGTTAAAGGGCAGTTTCTCGGGGTTTTCGGGGTTGGAAAGGTCCACCATGTAAATATTCTTCAACAGCGGGTCGCCGTTTTCGTCCACGCCGCCGGAATAGGCGATCACGCCGTTAAAGGAGCAGGTATCCCCCACATAGCGCACGCCGGGGCTGATTTCCTTTTGCAGGGCGCCCAGTTC